>CALXVO010000047.1 GCA_944392065.1 uncultured Clostridia bacterium
GGCTGTGCATATTCGCGAAGCGAAATGCACATGTGGACGTCGAAATCTTCGATTTCGTTAACGTCCAATTTTCTTATCAATCGTAAATAATTTTAAAGTATTATTCTAAATACTTCTCCCACACTCCAAGCTTGAAATTTTGTTCCTTGTGGCAGATATTTTTTATTTTCAATATCATATAGTTCACAAATGCTACCTACGCTACCACCATTGTTCATTTCTTCAATAAATACTTTTTTAACATTTTCTCTAAATTCATTTATCTTGTTTTCTAGTTTCTTCCTGTCTGCTTTATTTTTTTCTGCTTTTATCATATTTTTTAAAGTATCGTAATATAGTCCTAAAAGCCATGGCCATATAACTCCTTGGTGATAGCTCATATCTCGTTTTATCATATCGCCTTCATATCTTTCTCTGTATCCTGGTTCCCCTTTTGCTAGAGTTCGTAAACCATATGGTGTAAGCAATTTTTTTTCTACTGTGTTTAGCATTTCTTTTGCTTCTTCTGATGTAACTTCCATCACAGGATATGAAAGAGATGTTGCAAATAATTGGTTTGGCCTTATTCTAGAATCTCCTAAAACATCATATAGGCATTTTCTTTTTTTGTTATAGAATTTTTCATTGAAACTTTTTTTACATTTTTTGGCTAAATCTGCATATCTTCTTGCGTCTTCTTTTCCTCTCATTAATATTGTTAATTCTTCCATTATTTTTAATGCATTATACCACATGCTGTTTACTTCTACTGCTTTTCCATTTCTAGGAGTAACAACAAAGTCTCCAATTTTTGCATCCATCCATGTATTTTGGATATTTTCTGTTCCTGATGAAATAAGGAAATCTTTATCCATATAGATATTATTTCCGTCTATATCTATTCTATTTTGATATGCATTCATTATTTTCATTAAAGAAGGATAAATATTTTCCTTTACCCATTCATATTCATTTGTGTAGTTTAAAAATTTTTTTACCTGTTCAAACAATAGTAAAGAGGCATCAACGCTATTGTATAGTGGTCTTCCATCATATCCAGAGTAACCGATTTGGTACTAATCCATATTTCATGTCACGTATACAAGTTAATAATACTTCTTTAGCTTCTTCAAATCTTTTTGTTTTTAATAAGAGCCCTTCAAAGGAGATTAATGAGTCTCTTCCCCAGTCTAAAAACCAGTGGTATCCTGCAATTATTGTATATAGTGCAAAAGATGGTCTATATACTACAAAATTGTCTGTTGCAATTATAAAGTTTTTAACTAGATTAATATAGTTTACATCTTTTGATTCTTTCTTTTTGTCATCTAAATAGTCTGTATTATATATAAGTGTACTTAGCCTTATAATTTCTTTATTTATCAAATCTTTTGCATCAAGTTCTTCTATGTTTTGCTCTAGTGAGCATACGAAAGTTATATATTTTTCTTCATTTGGTTCTATATCAACTTCATACACTCCTGGAACTATGTGATTTTCTGTGGCTGCTTGTCCTCGCTTTTCTTCTTCTATGTAATACATATTTCTAAATATGTCATTATCATGTTTCACATATTTTCCTTCTGACAAGCAAGTATATATAGGAGTTTGTGAATTATTGCCTAGTATCAATTTAACTTTATTATTTTCGATTTCTTGGTTCAAATTAAATTCTTCACTTGTATTTGTTACATGGAAACCTCTAAAGTTTACTATTGGTGCTAAAGTTAGTTTTGATCTTTTTTCTCCATTTTTTATGTAATAATACACTGCTACTGTATTTTTTCCATGTTCCATACATATAAATTTCTTTATTAGCATATCTTCTATCTGATAAGTGAATATTGGTATATATTCTTTTTCGAAACTTACTAGATTTTTATATCCATCTGAAATATAATCCTTACAAACATTAGTATATAAATTATACTTTTTCCCTGCTAGCTCTACACTTTCATCCAATTTGGATAATATTACTTGTCTATTTCCGGGTGGCATTAATGGTGCTATCAAAAGTCCATGATATTTACGTGTATTCGCTCCAATTATTGTAGAACTACTATATCCTCCTATTCCGTTGGTTATTAACCATTCCCTCTTTAGTCCTTCTTCTAAAGATATTTTTTCTTTTTCGTATTTCATTTGTTTTCCTCCATCATTATATTATTTTTAGAGTGTATTTAATGTTTTTTGTCTAAGACTTTACTTTTTCTAGCATTTGTTTTATCGTTTTTTTGCATTTTTTCCTTTTGTTTTAAATCTGCTTCTTTTATGGACTGTATTCTATCATTATATTTTTCAAAAAATTTGCTTTTTCCATGTCTCTGATTATTTTTCTTTTCTTTTTTTATTGTTTCCTTATTCTCTTTTTCCTTTTCCTTTAACGATTTTTTACTATCTTTTAGCTTATTACTAAGCATCATATATTGTGCATTATTTTCCATGTTATTGAATTTTAAATCATCACATATTAGCTGTATAATTGATGCTGCTATTGCATCTGGATTATGACGTATATAGCCATTTTCTATATGTGATAATTTTCTTTGAATAAGGTATACTCCTTCAACTTTTACTTTTGAAACATCTTGTTCAACAAGTTCAGAACCTTCCATATTATATTTTCTAATATATTCAGGTACAATTTCTCCTGTGTCATACATGCAATACTCAATAACGCCTTTTCCTACATGTTCATTTATAGCTTTAATATGTTCTGATAAAGAATAATTATCTGTTTGTCCTGGTTCTGTCATTAAGTTACTCACATATACTTTAAAAGCTTTACTGTCTTTTATTGCTTTTGCAACTCCTTTTACCAATAAGTTTGGTATTACATTAGTATACAAACTTCCAGGTCCAATTATTATGGCATCAGCCTCCATAATTGCTTCTATAACACCTGGTGCGGGCTTACAATTTGATGGATTGATAAATATTCTACTTATCTTACAGGTTTTGTTGTTCATTACTTCTGGTATTTTATCTTTACTTTCTATAACTGTACCATCTTCTAATTCTGCACATATTTTTATTTCTTCCATTGTTACAGGCAATACTTTTCCTGTTATATTAAATATATTTTCAGATTGTTTTACTGACTCTGTAAAATCTTTATATAAATCTTGCATAGCTAGAAAATATATATCACTAAAAGATAAATTTTTAAGTTTTCCATATTTAAATTTAAAATTCATCAAGCTTTCCATTGCTTCCTCTTTTGAAGAAAGGGCAACAATGCTTTCCTTTATGTCATCTAATGGTAGAGTTTCTAATAATTTTCTTGACTCTGTTTTTTGTTCTCCATAATCAGATACAGTAACAATTGCAGTAATATTGTCTGTATAATTTTTTAAACCTCTTAGAACTGAATTTAGCCCAGTTCCACCACCAATGGCCACGACCTTTGGCCCTTGATTATATACTCTTTTATTGAATATTAGTGTTTTAACATTTGACTTTTCGTCCTTTAGCCTCCTATCTGTATCTTCTACCAATATTTCTAGTGTTCTCTTTTGAATTGCTATAATACTATATATGATACATATAAATCCAATAACAAAAATTGTTGCTATTTTGGCTAGATTCATAAATTCGAGTTGGCTACTTGTTAATATTTCTGCCATTCCATATAGGCAAAGCAGTATTCCAATTATGATAAGGAATATCCATCTTTTAATTTTTGTATTCGATTTAAACCATCTAAAAAAACCTTTCATTTTTGTTTTCATTCCTTCCTAAACTTCATTTTCGTACTTACATCTTCTTCTCATACTATTTAATAACAATTTTAATATTGTTCTACATTATTATTCACCTAATACTTCTATTTCTAAGCTAATGCATTTTTGTTTTTTTTCAAATACTACTTTTTTTACATAGGCTATTAAATCTAATATATCTTGTGCAGTAGCCTCCCCAGTATTTATAATAAAACCTGCATGTTTTTCAGAAACCTGTGCTCCTCCTATTGTATATCCTTTTAATCCACATTCATCAATTAATTTGGCTGTTATATAGTCTTCTCCTCGTTTAAAAGTACTTCCTGCACTTGGCATGCTTGGTTGTTTTTCTCTTCTGCTTTTGTTTAATTCTTCCATCTTATTTTTTATTTCTTCTATGTTTCCATAAGATAATTTTAGTTTTGTCTCTAATATAACATATCTCTTATCTGCAAATATACTATCCCTATATGTAAATTCTTGTTCTTGATTATTTAATTCTAGGATTTCAGGTTCATCTGATTTTTCCACTATTTCAGTAATTTCAATATCGTCAATATTAGTCGTTTCCGCAAGCATGTAGTATCGTTTTAAATCCATACACTTGGTAGAAACTACAATATCTTTCATTTCCTTTCCATAAGCACCTGCATTCATTTTGACTGCTCCACCAATGGTTCCAGGTATTCCAGAGGCAAACTCAAACCCTGTTATACTATTTTTTTGCAATTCTTGTGCAAGTTTAGCAATTCCCATACCTGCTCCTACTGTAACCAGTACTTCATTGTTCTGAATAGGTTCTATTTTCATTTCTTCAAATTCCACTTTTACAACAATTCCTCTAATCCCTTTATCTTTTACTAAAATATTACTTCCGTTTCCTATAATTGTCATATGGACATTATTTTTCTTTGCAATTTTTATAACATATTTTAACTCATCTATATTTTTCACTTTTATAAATATGTCTGCATTCCCCCCTACTTTAAAAGAGGTATGTCTACTCATTGGTTCATTCATATGTATTTGTTCTGAAGAAATTTCCTTTGTTAGTATTTGACATAATTCTTCTATTTTCAAGTTCTAATCCTCCTATAAAAAATTAAAATTAATATTTTATTGTATACAAAAATCTAATCTTTCATATTTATCTTAGCAGAGATTTTTATTCATTATCACAAAAAATTTCTCTAAATATAAAATTACAAATAGATTTTATCATTTTTAGCTATATTTTACAATAGTAAAAAAATAATTCCCACTATAGAGAATTATTTTTTTTATGGCGGAGTGAGTGGGATTCGAACCCACGGCCCCCGAAATGAGGGTACTGCAGTTCCAGTGCAGCTCGTTATGACCACTTCGATATCACTCCCCATTAATATTTTATTCTTCTAAATCGTCATTATAATAATCGTTTTTACAATATTTTTTAGCCAGTCCTCCTTCGCTTGTTTCTTTATAATGACTTCCTAAATCTTTTCCTGTTTCATACATTGTTTCTACTACTAAATCAAACGAAATCTTTCTACCTTGATAAAGCAAAGATGCCATATTGGCTGCATCTATAGCACGAATAGCTGCTACTGCATTTCTCTCAATGCAAGGTATTTGAACATATCCATAGATTGGATCACAAGTTAATCCTAAATGATGTTCCATTGCTATTTCGGCAGCACATTCTATAGCGTCTATTGAAAATCTCTTTATATAAGCATAAGCTGCTGCTGCCATCGAGCATGCAGTTCCAACTTCAGCTTGGCAACCACATTCGGCTCCACTAATTGATGCATTTTCTTTTACTAAATTTCCAATTAATCCAGCTACTGCAATTCCTTCTATAATTTTTTCTTCATCTATTTTTTCTTCTGTTATTAAATAGTACAATACAGCTGGCAATATTCCTGAAGCTCCACATGTAGGTGCTGTTACAATAATTTCGCCAGAAGCGTTTCTTTCACTTGTAGCATATGCATATGCTGTTAATAATCTGGTCTGTCTAAATTCTTTTGTTTCATTATCACTTATTGTATGAAAAAGCTTTTTTGCTTTTCTTTCTATTTGTAATCTTCCTGGAATTATTCCTTCTTCTTGTAGTCCTTGTTCTATACCTTTTTTCATTGTATTCCAAACTTCTTGTAAATATATCATTATATCTTTACCTTCTTGCTCGTAAATATATTGTAATAATGATATGTTTCTTTTTTTACATTCATTTGATATTTCCTGAAAGGTAGTATGAGAATAAATATCTTTCTCTTCTACTATCTGTTCTCCTTCTATTTGTATGCTACCGCCTCCAATGGAATAAACTCGCATCTTTCCTATTTCTTCTTCGTTTTTGTATGCTACTAAATCCATAGTATTTGGATGATTTAATTCTTTTTCTTCTCTATTAAATATAACTTCTACCTTTTTAGGTGCTAGTGCTTGTATAATTATCTTGTCTGTTAAGTGACCTTTTCCCGTATAAGCTAAAGAACCATATAATATAATTTTAAAAAAGTTTGCGTCTGGATATTTTTCTTGAAAAATTAATACTGCTTTTTTTGGTCCCATAGTATGAGAACTGGAAGGTCCGTTTCCAATTTTATATAATTCTTTTATTGATTTCATTTTTTTCACCTTTTTTATCTTTTATATATACTATAGTATGCAAAATTTCTTCTATAAATACATTAATAATTTAGCATATTTTTTTAGTTTTTGCAAGCCCTATAATGAGTCCAAGATAGCAAATTTTCAGATTGTCGACTCAATGCGTCGACAATTTGTGGAAAATTTTTATAAAAACTTAAAATCTATACAAATTTCACATATTTTTACCATTTGCTATCATATCCTATATTTAAAATTATATAACATCTAATATAAAATTACTAGCGAACACGAAAAAAAATAACAGATAATTTCTTATCTGTTACTCTTTATGGCTCCTTTGCGAGAGACGTTTTCGAAAAGTCTATCACAAAAAAGTTACTTATTGTGTAAACAACAAGGTTCTGGGGTACCCACTCAAAATCTGTGATTTTGTTAGTGGGTCAGGTTCTTATTTCCGTTTCAAATGTAGTTATAGCAATATATCGCAAGAATTGTATGCACAAGTTGGCAATTTTTGCTACAACTGTTGTTTATAATTTAACATAAGTCTATAGAATTTGCAATATGTATAAATGATTTTATTTTACTAAATTTAAATCTCCATTAATTACTATTGGAGAAAATCCTGATATTTCATCATATAGCATTCCCTCTGGAATATCATTATATAAGTAAATTTTCTTGTTTTTCATAAAAGCTTCATATATTTCAATAAATGTAGCTCCTCCAATATAATTCTTCTTTCCATTCTTATCAAAATTTAATGTTAATACTGCATCCATTCCAGCAATTCTTTCTTCACTCATTCTAAACATTCTTGCCTTAAATTCTGCATGCTCTTTTTGTCCTAAATTCCAACTTTTCTTTTCTGCATCTGGCTCATAATATGAATTTGGTAATTCTACTATATGCCCCATTTCTTCTAATTTTTCTTTTATTGGCGCTATATCCTTATAAAATGCTTTGCTACAAATAATTAATATTTTCATTTTTAATAACCTCCATCCACTTTTATTATTTCATCATTTATAAAATCAGCATCATCACTTGCTAAAAATGTAACTACTTTTGCAATTTCACTTGGTTCTGCAAATCTTTTCTTGTAAATTTTATTAGTTTCTTCTTCAATTAAATCTTTAGGAAGTTCTTTGTTCATATCTGTATTTACCCAACCTGGTGCTACACAATTCACATTTATGTATGGTGCAAATTGAATTGCTAAATTATGAGTCAAATTAATTAATCCTGCTTTTGATGCATCGTAATCTATACTCGTTGGAAAAAATGCATTTATTCCATTGGTACTTGATATATTAATTATTCTTCCATATTTATTTTTTAGCATTTCATTTCCAACATACTTACTTACAATAAATGGTGCTATCAAATTCACACTTAATGTTCTTTTCCAATCTTCTACTGTTCTATCTTCAAATTCTTTATCAATAGCAATACCAGCATTATTTACAAGCACATCTATTCTTCCAAATTTATTTATAATAGTATCTATCATTTTTTGCACTTCATTTTCATCGCTAACATCTGCTCGAATTATCAATGCTTTAATATGGTACTTCTTTTCTAATCTTTCTTTTAATTCTTTTGCTTGACTATCTTCTTTTATATAATTTATAACCACATTATACCCTTTTCGAGCAAAATCCGTAACTATAGCTCTTCCTATTCCTCTCGAACTCCCTGTAACCAGTACAACCTTACTTTCCATAGATTCTTCCTCCTTATATTTCTAATATTTCACCATCATCAGGGAACTTCACACTATTGATTCCTTTGGTAGAATAATCTGCTCTATGAATAGCATAAAATTTACAATTTGGATATTTTTTATATAATTCCTTATAATCTTCTAGTCCCATATGCATATCTGTTGTCTTTAATCCTGTTACATCAGAAAGCATATAGTTTGATGTGTTACACATTCTATAATAATTATCGCATAAACTTGTATCACATGCATATGATATTTTTTTATCTTCTTTTTCCAATACATATCCATTAATTGGTAGACATTCTCCATGTTTTAATGATAGTGCTGTTATCTTAAATTTATTTGTACAATATTCTTCTTCATTGCATAGCTCTACAAATTCTATATTATATTTTTCTTCAATATTATCATATTTATGTTCATCACCATCGCTATGCGTAAAATTCATTAATTCTATAATTTTTTTCTTTACTCCTATTGGACCTATAATAGTAAGTTTATTTTCTATTTCTTTCCTTATGCCTCTGCCAATTAACAAATTAGGAATATCTAAAAAATGATCTGCATGAAAATGTGATATTACTAAATACTTAATTGTTTTTGTATAAATTTTTAACCTTTCTATCTGTTTTATAGTTCCCATACCTATATCAAATAGGATGTCATCGACTAATACACTTGTGTTACATCTAGTTATACATCCCATCGTGCCTGTTCCTACAAAAGTTATTTTCATCTATTTCTCAACTCCTTATTTTATACTCATTACATATTTTATTATTTTTTTAAATTTCATATTCTTTCAATTTCTCTATATATTCTTTAATACTTATGTCATTTATATCTTTTGGATTTAAGGTGCAATGCTCCATAATCTGTTTTTCTATTTCTAAAGAACATTCAATTAAATGATTTGCTTTTTCTTCATTAGACCATACTGATAATGGTTTATTTTTGTATCTTACTTTTGCATCTTCTAGTCTTTCTTTTATACTTACAACTCCATCTGGTGCAACTCTTTGGTCACAATAAGCACAAATTTTTCTTTCATAAGAAT
>CALXVO010000048.1 GCA_944392065.1 uncultured Clostridia bacterium
TTCTATTCTAACCTTTTCCATTAATTTAGTCAAGAAGTTTATGTTATGAATTGATAATAATCTTACACCTAATATTTCATTAGTTTTAATAAGATGCCTAATATATGCTCTGGTATAGTTTTTGCAAGTATAGCAATCACATTCTGCATCTAATGGACCGCCACTCTCTCTCATATGTAGCATTTCTTACAACAACTTTTCCGTTCCATGTCATTGCTGTACCGTTTCTAGCTATTCTTGTAGGAAGTACACAATCGCACATATCGATACCTGCTAAAGCAGCTTCTATCAAATAGTCAGGTGTTCCCACTCCCATTAAATAACGTGGTTTATTTTCTGGCATCAGTGGTGCTGTAAAATAAAGCATTTTTAGAAATTCTTCCTTTGGTTCTCCTACACTTATTCCACCTATTGCATAACCTGGCAAATCTAAGTCTATTAGTTCTTTTGCACTTTGTATTCTTAAATCTTCATAAAACCCACCTTGAATAATTCCAAAGAGTGCTTGATTTTCATTTTTATGTGCATCCTTACAACGTTTAGCCCATCTTGTTGTTCTCTCCATAGATTGTTTTGTATACTCATAACTCGCAGGGTATTCTACACATTCGTCAAAAGCCATTATTATATCTGCCCCAAGGTCTTCTTCAATCTTCATTACACTTTCTGGAGAAAAGAAGTGTTTGCTACCATCTAAGTGGGATTTAAATTCCACCCCTTCTTCCGAAATAGTTCTAAGTGGTCCTAAACTAAAAACCTGAAATCCTCCACTATCTGTAAGAATTGGTTTATCCCAGTTCATAAATTTATGAAGACCACCCGCTTCTCTTACAATATCTTGTCCTGGTCTTAAATATAAATGATATGTATTTGATAAAATTATTTGAACTCCTATTTCTTTTAATTCCTCCGGTGTCATGGATTTTACAGTTGCCTGAGTTCCTACCGGCATAAATACCGGAGTTTGAATATCTCCATGTGGTGTATGTACTACTCCTCTTCTTGCACCTGTTTTTTTATCTACATGTAATAATTCATATGTTACTGCTGTTTTCATGTTTTCCTCCTTTTTTGTGCAATTGGGGACGGGCTTATTTTGCACAAACTAACAAATAAACATTGCATCTCCAAAACTAAAGAAACGGTATTTTTCATTTACTGCTTCGTTATATGCTTTTAAAATAAATTCTTTTCCTGCTAGTGCTGATACCAACATAAGCAATGTCGATTGTGGTAAGTGAAAGTTAGTTATGAGTCCATCTAAGCATTTAAATCTATAACCCGGATAAATAAAAATACTTGTATCTCCTTCTGTTTCATTTACCATTCCATTTTCATCTGCAATAGTTTCTAATACTCTGCATGATGTAGTTCCAACTGCAATTATCCTTTTTCCATTTTTCTTTGCATTATTTATTTTTTCTGCATCTTCCTTCTTTATATAAAAGTGTTCTGAATGCATTTCGTGATCTTCTACTTTTTCTTCTTTTACTGGTCTAAATGTTCCAATTCCCACATGTAGAGTTACATTTGCTATATCTACACCTTTTTCTTCTATCTTTTTTAATAACTCTGGTGTGAAATGTAATCCCGCTGTAGGTGCTGCAGCTGAGCCATCATATTTTGCATATACTGTTTGATATCTATCCTTTTCTTTTAATTCTTCATGTATATATGGTGGAAGTGGCATAAGTCCTATTTTATCTAAAATTTCGTTAAATATTCCGTTATAATAAAATTTTACTTTTCTTGTTCCTCCCTGCATAACATCTAAAATTTCTGCTTTTAACATACCATCTCCAAAGATTACCTTTGCTCCCACATGTAGTTTATTTCCTGGTCTTACAATAGTTTCCCATATATCTCCCTCTATATTATTTAATAGTAGGAATTCTATCTTTGCTCCTGTTTCCTTTTTTCCATAAATACGAGCAGGAATAACCTTTGTATTATTTCTTACTAAACAATCCCCTGGCTCCAGATAATCAACAATATCTTTAAATGTTTTATGTTCTATTGTTTGTTTTTCCCTATTAAGTACCATTAGTCTTGATTCATCTCTTTTTTCTATTGGTACTTGTGCTATTAATTCTTCTGGTAAGTCATAATTAAAATCTGATACTTGCATTATGTTTTCCTCGTATAATATTATATTTAGGTTTTTTAAGTTTCTACCTATAAACTCATATTATTTCGTATTTTATATTAAATTTTATCAATACTCTTTTTCTAAAATACAGAACTATCTCAAATGGAATTTGTGGCATTTGTGACTTACGCAAATAATCTTCCTATTCTTTCTATTATGCTATTTATTTCTTCTATTAGATTGTTTGGTTCATCAAAATAATTTAATTCTATAGGAAATTCAAAATTACTTTTTTGTATTGGTTTTGAAGAATAAGCAAAATCTGTAAGACCTTTTCCTTCTCCATTTTGTATTGTATTTTGCATATAGTCTTTATACCACTCTTCTAAACCGTTTGCATTATTTTCACTATACCCATATACTTCGTAATCATGAAGATCAGCTATATTGTTTCCATTTTCTTTTTCATTTCGTTCCAAAGTGTGCAAAAACTCATGCACAAAAACTTCTTGTGGGAATGTATTTCCACTTGAATATTTATATATTGCACTATTTCTATTGTCTGGAAGCCTTATATTAGAAAATCCTATTCTATTATATTCCATTGATCCGAAGCCCTATCCAATCATGAACTAAAACTTCATTACTTTTGCTCAAGTCTCCTAATCTAATAGCAACATAAATATAATCATATTCGTTTCTTTTTATATAATTTTCTATTAATGGTTTTACATCATTTGGGCCAATATAATATTCATTTTCTTCATCATATGAGATAGTTGTTAATGGTTCGGTAATTTCTATTACTTCATAGGTTATGGACATTTTATCTCCGCTTAATTCTTTTATTGAATTTTGTAATCTTTTCATATTGTCTTTTACTGTTTTTATATCATCATAAGACATATTTAAATTAACATCACGATAATTTCCATTCACATTTACATTTGCATCTATGTTTTCAATAATAAAGCATGCCATGTTCCATTCTTTGTCTGAATCAACCCTACCTTCTTCTATTTTAAAGTCGGAAAACCATGCTGTTCCTTTACTGTATTCGTCATAACCACCAAGTCTAAAACCTATTTCAACACTTGTTCTATTATTTGAATTAAACATAAATGTAAGCTGTGTCCAATCGTTTGTTCCTGTGATTGCTTCTGAACATTCAGTTGTATCATTAATTGAAATCTGTGCTCCTCCTATATACTTATCGTTTTGGTTTGTTATGTCTTCTGTCTTTACCATACATGTTACTCTATATGCAGTATTAGGATTTACTTTAACTTCTTTATAAAACATGGCATCATTATAATCCTTATTTTCTATTTTATAGCTATCCATATCTGAATACACTATATCAGAATCTCTTGTAAAAGATGTTTTTCCCTTTTCACGAACACCTTTTATATAATCATAAAAATTATATTTAGAATATATGCTCTTTCCTATTAAAATAATAATTATGATAATAGCAAAATAAATTATAGTTTTTAGACTAACCTTTCCACTATTTTTCATATTTTCCCTTTCGTTTTTTATTTTATATTTTCACTGCATCTATGACAGATTGTAGGATTTTCTTTATCCTCTCCCACTGTTTCAGAATACATCCAACATCTTTCACATTTTTGGCCAGGAGCTTGCTCTACTTTTACTCCAAGTTTCACTTCGTCTTTTCTTGCATTTTCTTTTATTTCTAATGCAGATATAATGAACACTGTTTTTAGAAGTTCTTCATTTGCTTTTAAGAATTCATATTGTGCCTCTTCTGCATAAATTGTTACTTTAGCATTTAATGAATGTCCTATTATTTTTTCTGCTCTTGCATTTTCTAATTCTTTTGCTACTATATCTTTTAGTTTTATAATTTTGTTCCACTTTTCTGTTATTTCTTTGTTATCATATTTTTCATTTGGTTCTGGGAAATCAGTAAGCATTACACTTTCTACCTTTTCTTTTTCTGTATGCACCATTGCTTTCCATATTTCTTCTGCAGTAAATGGAATCATTGGGGCAAGTATTTTTACAAGTGAATCTAGTATCATATACATTGTAGTTTGTGCTGCTCTTCTTTCCACAGAATCTTTTTTATATGTGTATAATCTATCCTTTATTATATCCAAATAGAAATTACTCATATCTATTACACAGAATTGGTTTATATCATGATAGCAATTATTAAAACTATAGCTATCATAATTTTGTATGCAGTCTCTGACTAATTTATTTAATCTAGTTAATGCCCATTTATCTATTTCTTCTAAATCCTCATATTTAACTGGTTTTTCAGGATCATAGTCATAAGTATTTCCTAATATATATCTTGCTGTATTTCTTATTTTTCTATACACTTCTGAAATTTGTTTTAATATATCATCTGATAAACTTACTTCACCAGTATAATCTGCAGAAAGTGCCCAAAGTCTTAAAATATCTGCTCCATATTTATTAGCAACATCACTTGGTGCAACACCATTTCCAAGGCTTTTAGACATTTTTCTTCCTTGTCCATCTGTAACAAATCCATGTGTAAGCACTTGTTTATATGGTGCAATTCCATTTGTTGCAACTGATGTAAGAAGAGAAGATTGGAACCAACCTCTATATTGGTCATTTCCTTCTAAGTAAAGATCTGCTGGATATGGAAGTCCACGTTCTACTAAAACACTTTGATGTGTTGAACCTGAGTCAAACCATACATCCATAATATCAGTTTCTTTTTTGAAGTGTGTACATCCACATTTTCCGCATTTTGCGCCATCAGGCATTAATGCTTCTTCAGACATATCATACCATGCATTTGAGCCTTTTTCTCTAAATATATCTTGAATTTTCTTTATAGATTCTTCTGTTACATATGGTTCTTTACACTCTTCACAATAGAATATTGGAAGAGGAACACCCCAAGTACGTTGTCTTGAAATACACCAATCATTTCTATCTCTTACCATGCTTGCAATTCTTTCTTCTCCCCAAGCTGGTATCCATTTAACACCTTCTATTGCTTTTAATGCAGCATCTCTAAAGCCATCAACTGATGCAAACCATTGGTCTGTTGCTCTATAAATAACTGGTTTTTTACATCTCCAACAGTGTGGGTATGAGTGTGAAATGGTAGTTTCTTTTAAAAGATATCCATTTTCATCAAGCCATTTTGTTATCTCTTTATTTGATTTAGCATAATACATTCCAGAAAAAGGCCCTGCACCTTCTGTTTGATGTCCTTTTTCATCTACAGTAACTACTATATCTAAACCATTTTTTAATCCTGCTAAATAGTCTTCTTTACCATAACCAGGAGCAGTATGAACAGCACCAGTACCTTCTGTTAATTGTACATCTACTGTATCTTCACTTCCCATTATTACAACAGAATTTCTATCTAAAAATGGATGCTTACATAGTACTCCTTCTAATTCTTTTCCTTTTAGTTTTTGAACTTCTTTATATTCTTTTATTTCGGCAATTTCCATAACTTTTTTTACAAGTTCTGTTGCTATAATATATCTTTCTACATTTACTGTATTTGTATCATCCAATCTACCAGAATTAGTATCTTTAGAATTTTCATTTAAAAGATTATTGTTACTATTTTTTACTTCAACAATACTATAATCAAAATCCTCGCCAATTGTTATTGCTAGGTTACCTGGTAATGTCCATGGTGTGGTTGTCCAAATTACAAAAAAAGTGTTCTTTTCATCGAATTTTCCTTTTGCTTGAACTACAGGGAATTTTACATATATAGATGAACCTGTTACATCTTTGTATTCAATCTCTGCTTCTGCTAAAGCTGTTTCACAATCTGTACACCAATATACAGGTTTTAACCCTTTATATATATACCCTTTTTTATACATATCGCCAAATACTCCTATTTGCCTTGCCTCCATTTTTGGATCATATGTTACATAAGGATGTTCCCAATCTCCAAGAACACCAAGCCTTTTAAATCCTTCAGTTTGAATCTCTTTATACTTACTTGTAAATTCCTTGCAAGTATCTCTAAACTTTGTAACTGGTATTTTATTTCTATCTAGTCCTAGTTTTTCTATTGCCTTTTTTTCTGTTGGCATACCATGTGTATCATATCCTGGAACATATGGTGAATAATATCCTTTTAAAGATTTATATCTTACTATAGTATCTTTTAATATTTTATTTAAAGCATGTCCAGCATGAATCTCGCCATTTGCATATGGAGGACCATCATGTAATATAAATGTTTTGTGCCCCTCGTTCTTTTTTAATATTTTTTCATATAATCCATTTTCAAAAATATCTTTTTGAATTTGTGGCTCTCTTTCTGGCAAACTTGCTCTCATAGGAAAATCTGTTGTTGGTAAATTTAGTGTTTTTCCATAATCTTTTTTCTCATCACTCATTATAATTCCCCCTTATTCTTTTTTTCTGGATAAATTTCATGCCTATGTCGCGATGTTCCAAAGGCACACATAGCAATGAAAGTAATTCTGTTTCAAGTTAATGTTCTCATATTCCTTTTTATAGATTACTTTACACTACTTTTTTAATATTTAGTTTAGTATTATGAGTCCATATCAATGCAAAAACAAAGCTATCTCAATCACTAGGACGAAATAGCTTTTAGTTCCCGTAGCACCACCTATTTTTAAATGATTTTTTACTTTTCTTGTCCTTTATTGTGGTTCATATTAATTTTAATGTAAATATATTACCATATTTTTACGTAAAGTTCAAGTATTAATTTTAGATTTTGCACCATAGGGTTACTGGATAGTGGTTTTGTAAATATATCTAGCATAAATACCTAGGTAATATGTATATTTCTCAAATTTTTTTGTACCTTGCTGTCGCAAACAAATTAGCGACCTTAAAAAATAAAATTTTTTAAGGCCACTCGTTTGCTCCAAATCGCACTCGCTTTTACAAAGCTCGTTTGGTCGCTGCGCGGTACTTCAAAAATTTTCTAAATATACATACTACCTAGGTGTAAGGCTGAAGTCTTTATAAAACCATTAGATAGTAACCCACAGTGTGTTTTGACAATTTCTAAATTTCACATTACACTATGATAGCTATACGGAAAGAACGATTATTCCTACCATTTCCATCATCTATACTATAGCAGAATACGCCTATTAGAAGATTATCGCTGAAGTATCCTCCCCCACGAAGGAAAAATGGATAACTTGAATTTACAAAGAGAGAGGCGTCCGAGTGCCAACCACTTGTTTCAAAAGTTGCATCTCCATATCTATATGACATAATAGAATCTGTTCCACTATATGCCGTTGAATATCCAGCAACTAAATTATCTACGAATGACGAGCCATTTGCTAATGTACTACCTCCGTCATAATATCCCACCACATATTCAGTTGCTCCTCCTCTTAAATCATAAATTCCATAAACATTCCCTGTAGAACTTTGACCTGCATTTTCTATATAAGTTTTTTCTGTTCCTCCACCTGTTATCATAGTTCCATTGTATTCTATCTCAGTTCCATTTCTTCCATATGTGCTTTCTGTTAAATATGCAACTGCTCCCCATTCACTATTTTTCAGCATATGACTTTTTAGATTTTCTTGTGAATATTCTCTCGCATATGTGTACATATCTCCTATTTTTCCCCCTGTAAAGCTCTGCGCACCTGGTTGTACTTTTATTATTGTTCCACTACCACCAGATGTTTCTGTTGCATTACTTCTTGCAGCTTCATACTTTCCTATCCAGATTCCTTCTAGTTCTTCTGACCATCCACCATTATCTATATCTTTTGTAAATGCTGGATGTGCCATAAAGTAGTCTTCACTTACCATCGTATGGGTTGTATTCGACTCACTTGTTACGCTATCTACTCTTTTTCCGTCTGCTGTTACTATTCCTCTACTATCTGAATAGCCTACTAACTTTCCTTGTTCTATTGCTTCTTCTTCTGTTATTGCTCCTGTTTTGTATTCATTTTTACTTGGTTCATCTCTAAAATATACTATCCTATATGCATATCTTGGTATCCACACAAAATAGCTTTCTACTTCATCTATGGTTACTTTTGCATTTGCCCATTTGCTTTGATTATTATCTTCTATTCCTGTTCCTTCCTCATAGCTATATTCTATCCCTGATACCCATTCTTGACTAGCTTCATCATATTTTACAAGTTCCATTTTTGTTCCTTCTGGCAAATTTTGCTTTATTTTTGGTGGGTTTGGTGTATTGCTTACATTATAGCTTGTCTCATCTAACCATTTTATTTCTATTACTCCATAAGTCATAGTAAATTCACTTCCACCACTTTCTGGTTCTGGTGTTTCCTGTGGTTTAAAAGTTATAACAGGATCTGGTATCTCGCTTTCTTCTGCCATTGTATTTGCATATTTTTGTAATTCTATATTCATACTAGCTTCTTCATTACTTATAGTATTAGATGTTCTATTTCTAGTTTTTAATACTTGTTCCAATAATCCATCATCGCCTAATACCACATTTATTGTTATTGTTGATAAAATAATAATTATAGCTATAGTTAAAACTAATGCAATTAGCGTTATTCCATTATTTTTTTCGGGCATACTCAAATCAATTTTCTGTTTATATTTTATTTTTTTTGCATTTACTATCTCCTTTGGTACATTTCTTTTTTTAATATGCATATGTTTTTCTCCTTCCTTTGTGTTCTACTTAATATTTATAGTTTAGTTAGCTTTTTATGTTTTATTCATTTTTTAGAGTTAATTTGATTTAACAAATAATACAGTGCTTCTATATTATGTATTAATTTTATATTAACATTTTTATTTTTGCAATAGGTTTTCGTTTATTTTACTATTTCATACCATATAATGCGTTACAATTCAGTGTGGAATTTAATTTTACATTCATGTCTTAGTAGTATGTATATTTAGAAAATTTTTGAAGTACCGCGCAGCGACCAAACGAGCTTTGTAAAAGCGAGTG
>CALXVO010000049.1 GCA_944392065.1 uncultured Clostridia bacterium
CCGATTTGAGTTTCCGACTGAAAGGAGGAAATCTCAAAGGCAATAGCGATTTCAGCTATTTTTTAAATGCACTTGTTGCAAATAATTGGTCTTTTGCTATTATGAAAGCGAAAAGCATTTCTTTAAGAAGAATACTTTTACCTTAATTATCTTCAAATGTAATACCATCAATACATTCGTCAAAAATAAACTGTTTGATTTTTTCTTTATTATCTGTAGTATAATATTCTGACAATAATGACGTAAATTCTTCTAATTTATTATCTGGAACTTTTATAATTCCATTACCATTTTCAATCATTATTTTATTAGCGCAGATTGTACTAGTTCTTTTATTTCCGTCCCAAAATAATTGACCTTTCATTCCATAAAGCATATATTCTATTGCTCTTTCTGTCGTATTCTCTATGTTTAGTATCTCTTTTATTTTTTCTTTTACTTTTCCTTTTTCTGGTATTTCTGGAATGTAGTCTGTACCTGTTATTTCGACTCTACCATTTCGTAATGTTCCCCAAGATATACTTTCATTTCTAGCAACAAATCCATTTATTTTACAAATAAAATCTAAATTAAATTCTTCGTGAATGTTATTTATTACATATTTCCATGCATCTCTTAGATTTAATATGCACTGAATTTCATCAATTTTTAAATTAGGAACATTAATGCCATCTAATATTGTTTTTGTTTGTGGAAATGTTACATTTAATCCTTCCATTCTTGCATTTGCATACACATTATCTACTAAATTTCTTTTTGCTAAAAATATATTTTGTTCTAAAGTTAAATTATATTTATTTTCCATTTTTAATCTCATTCCTTCCTAAAGCACAAATCTGGTTGGAAAATAATTAAATTTTGACTAGGAGAACAAATTCAAAATTTATGAGGCGTACTTTCTGTACGTTGATTAAATTTTGAATGAAGTTCGACAACGTCAAAATTGTAATTATTTTTCAAACTTGTACTTTTCCTCTATTTTATAAATCATTTTATTTAGTATATATATTATCATAGCAGAATAATCTTTTCAATAAAAGCTAATTAAAAAAGTATATTTATGATATAAAGCTGTTATGATTCACAGTTGCATTTTGTCTGAGTAATGTATGTTTTAATTTTATGTTTTGGCCCTTTGGCTGCGTACAAACTGTACTACGAGAAATGTGAAATGAGATGTGTGACATATTTTATTATAAACTTTCACATCCCACATCACATATCTCACTTCTCTTAAATGTAAACTTGTCGGTCCCCACCTTAAGCACTCCAACATAAAATTAAAACATACATTACTCAGACATTTTAAAATAAGCTATGAATTATAACATAAGCACATTCCACACTCCTGTTGTAATCATACAAATAACTATTCCACAAACCGTCGGAATGATAAATCCTAATACAGACCATTTCCAGCTTCCTGTCTCTTTTTTGATTGTCATTAGTGTAGTAGTACATGGAAAATGTAACAAGGTAAATAACATTACATTTATAGCTGTTAAAAGTGTCCATCCATTTTGCATCAGAATTTGACCTATTGTCATTGTATTTTCTAAATCTACTAATGTTCCGCTTCCCATATAGCACATAAGAATGATGGGAAGAACAATTTCGTTTGCTGGAATGCCTAATATAAAGCCAGTTAAAATATAGCCATCCATTCCCATTAATTTGGCAAGTGGGTCAAAGAAATTTGCTATATACGTTAAAATACTTATATTTCCAATGTTAATATTTGCAAATAGCCAAATAACAAGTCCTGCGGGTGCTGCTACCGCAATGGCTCTACCAAGTACAAATAATGTTCGATCAAATATCGACCTTACAATAACTTGCCCTATTTGTGGTTTTCTATATGGTGGAAGTTCTAGTACAAAAGAAGAACTCTTCCCTTTTAATATTGTTTTTGATAAAAGCTTTGATATAAAAAGCGTCATTCCTATTCCAATAAGTACTACCACTAAAACCGTAATTGTAGCAATAAGAGAGGAATTTACTCCTCCTACTAATCCTCCAACAAATATGCTTGCTATGGTAATTAAAAAAGGAAATCTTCCATTGCATGGTATAAATGCATTTGTGAGTATGGCTATTAATTTTTCTCTTGGTGAATCAATAATTCTACATCCAGTAACTCCTGCACTATTACATCCAAATCCCATACACATGGTAAGTGCCTGTTTCCCTGAGCTTCCTGCTTTTCTAAAAAATTTATCTAAATTGAAAGCAATACGAGGCAAAAAGCCTAAATCTTCTAGTAACGTAAACAATGGGAAGAAAATTGCCATTGGTGGTAACATTACTGCAATAATCCATGTTAATGTTTTGTATATACCATCAATTATTACTCCTTTTAGCCATTCTGGCGCTGAAAAGAATTCAAACACAGTTATTATTTTTCCTTCTAGCCATCCAAAAAAGTTAGATAACCATTCTGATGGATAATTAGCACCTGTTATTGTTAGCCAAAATATCACTCCTAAAAATAGTAACATAATGGGAATTCCCCATACTTTTGAAGTAAGTATTTTATCTATTTTTCTATCTCTTGTGTTGTATTCTTCTTTTTCTAATGTTACAACATCTTTAGCCACATTTTCGGATAAAAAGATTACACTTGAAATTAAGTCATCTTTCCTATTTTCTTGCTTTACCCCATTAAATTCTAATATATCTTCCACTTCTTGTTTTATTTCCTGTATTTTTTCACTTTTTGTTAAATCAATCTTTAAATTTTCTTCTATCTTTTTTATTATTTTTTCATTACCATCTATTATTTTTAAACATATCCATCTTGCTAAAGTTTTTTTCTCTTTTGGTAAGATTTCTTCTATATAATTCTCTAATTTTTCTACTGCTTCTTCTATATATTCTTTATATTTTACTTTCTTAGGATTTAATTTTACCTTTCCTTCACATACCTTTTCTACTTGTTCCATTAATGCATTTAATGTTTTCTTTTTTCTTGCAATGGTACCAACTACAGGTACTCCAAGTCTTTTTTCTAATTCTTTAAAATTAATATGTATTCCTTTTTTCTTCGCTTCATCTAATAAATTCACACATACTACTACTTTATCTGTTATCTCCATAATTTGATACACTAAATTTAGATTTCTTTCCAAGGAAGTCGCATCTAAAATAACTACGGTAGCATCTGGATTTCCAAAACAAATATAATCTCTTGCAATCTCTTCTTCCTCTGAATTAGACATAATGGAATATGTCCCAGGTATATCTACTAACAAGAATTTAGTTTTATGGTATTCACATATTCCAGTAGCATTTGCAACTGTTTTTCCGTGGCCAATTCCCAGTATGTTGGTGAAGCCCTGTAAGTCCATTAAAAATAGTAGACTTTCCTACATTTGGATTGCCTGCTATTGCAACAGTATAGTCACATTCTTTTTTTATGTTTTCTATATTTTCATTTAATGTGTTTCTTCCTGTAGATGTATTTGTAAGTCCCATATAATCCTCCTCGTATTTTTTTGATATTACTATTATATGAGAGTGATATTCAATTTGCTAAAAAATAAATCTATTAATCTGAAAATATAAAGATTAAAAAATTAAATGATTTTGGAAAACTAATATATAAATGACGTCAAGGGAAAAATTAAATGGAATTATGTAAAATGTAAATAGAAATCGTTACTTTATTCATATATTCTATAAATTTTGTTTGACAAAAATCAAAAATCTGTGTATAATAAGAATAGGAAATGAAGAAACCACTTCGTGGTTGCCGAGAAGAATAAAATAACCATTCAACCGGTCAAAGCAGAATGGTTATTTTTTATTGCCTATGTAGTAAATACAAGATGATGAATACTAAGGCAAAATTTATGATAGTTACACCTACTAATCCAAAGAAAAGTAGTTTGATGATTAATAATAATGTTGTTTCTACCATAAAATAAATAAAAGGTGTTTATTGGTTTTTACATTTCTAGTTTATGGCCATAAAAAAGCATTTATTGGTGGTAAAAATATAACTGGAAGTTTCTTACAAATTTATGTAATTGTTCTGCTATCTTACTTCTAGCTTTTTACGCACTCTTTAATTCAAGCCTCAATTTATCAGCTATCATCGCTATAAATTCACTATTTGTTGGTTTTCCTTTGGCTGCTGATACTGTGTAGCCGAAGATGCTCTCTACTACATCTTGCTTTCCTCTTCCCCACGCTACTTCTATTGCATGGCGGATGGCGCGTTCTACTCTGCTAGGTGTTGTATGATATTTTCCTGCAATATCTGGATACAATTGTTTTGTTATTTGATTTATCATATCTATATCTGTAACTGTCATAACTATTGCTTCGCGTAAATATTGATATCCTTTAATATGGGCTGGCACACCTATTTCATGGATTACATTTGTTACTAATGCCTCTAGATTTTCTTCTTTCTTTTGACTATTTGGGGATATATCTATATATTGTGTTCTAATTTCTCTACTTATAATATTTGATTTGTTTGTTGATGGTTGATAATACTTTATCTCTTTTATTCTTTTTATTAGAATATTAATATCGAATGGTTTTACTATGTAATATTGTGCCCCTAATTCGATTGCTTTTTGTGTTATTTTGTCTTGTCCTACTGCAGATAAAATGATGCACATAGGTCTTTTTTCTAAATTAGTAGAATTTAATTTTTCTAAAACACCTAATCCATCTAAGTGTGGCATTATTATATCTAATAATGCTATGTCTGGTTTACTTTCTACTATTTTGTCATACGCTTCTTGTCCATCTCTTGCTACACCTACTATTTCTAGGTCTTCATCTTTTGTTAAATAAGTTACTAATGTTTTTGCAAAATCTTGGTTGTCATCTGATACTAAAACTTTAATTTTTTCACTCAATTTTCTATCCCCCTAATCAATATTTAAAATTGTAAAAATTTTACAGTTCAGATTATATATCTTTTTCCAAATTTTTACAATAGTTTTTTGCAATTTTTTTTATTTTCTTTTATTTAATTCCATCAAATACTTTATTTTCTAATATATTTTTCTTTAATCATATTATATTTTACTATTTTTGTGTTATGCCCATTTTGTAGAAATATATTTTCTTTTTCTTTCTCTGTTACTTCTATTCTACAATTTACGTTTTCTCCATACTCAATATTGCTAATTTTTATATTGTTTTTACTACAGTAATATTTTAGCTTTTCTAAATCCTGATACCCTATAGCCAATTCAATTTCATATCCTAGTTCTTGCTCCACAACTTCTGCTTTTTCTACTGATCTCGTTGCAGCTTCTGTATATGCTCTTACTAGTCCACCCGCACCTAATAATATTCCTCCAAAATATCTTGTAACTATTATAAGTACATTGCATAAATTATTCTTTTCTATTACATTTAAAATAGGAGAGCCTGCAGTTCCACTCGGTTCCCCATCATCACTAAATCTTTTTAATATATTTCCTTCTTCATTTATTATGTATGCATAACAATTGTGTCTAGCATCATAGTATTTCTTTTTTATTTGTTTTATAATGTTTTCTACTTCTTCTTCATTTTCTACATAAAAAATGTTTGCTATAAATTTAGAACGCTTTTCTTCTATTACTGTTATTTCATCCCTTTTTATAGTTTTAAATTTATTCACCTTTAACAACCAATCCTTTCTTATACCGTAACTGAGTTGGAAAAAAATTAAATTCTGAACAGTTAAAACGAGTTTAAAATTTATGAGGTGTACTGCTTTGTTACTAGGACTGTTAAAGCTTTGCTTGCTACATCTTTAGTATACTTTAGTTATAAATTTTAAATATAGTTTGTTAACCACCATTTGTAATTATTTTTGGATCCTAATTCATTCCAGCAGTATAGCCTGTCGAATAGGCAATTTGCAAATTAAATCCACCTGTATATGCATCCACATCAATTACTTCTCCAGCAAAATATAATCCTTTTACTAGTTTTGATTCCATTGTTTTTGGATTTATTTCTTTTATATGTATTCCGCCTGAGGTTATTATTGCTTCTTCTATTGGTCTAAATCCATCTATTTTTATTTCTAATTTTTTTAAGATTTCTATAAGTTTCTGCCTTTCCTTTTTGGTTATTTCATTAACTTTTTTATCAGGGTTTATTTCTGATAATTCTACTATTACTGGTATCATTTTTTTAGGTAATAACTTGTCTAGACTATTTTTAAATTCTCTATTTTTTTCTTCACTAAAATCTCTTAAAATTCTTTCATCTAACTTTTCTGTTGTTAAAGCTGGTTTTAGGTCGATAGATAAAATTATATTTCCATTTTTCATCAGATTATCTACATCTTTGTATCTTAGCAAGTGTGCTGAACTACTTAATATTGTAGGGCCTGATACTCCAAAATGTGTAAATAGCATTTCGCCAAAATCTTCATATATTGTTTTGTTCTTAGTAATATCTTTTAGAACTATGCTAACATTTTTTAGACTTAATCCTTGTAAGTCTTTGCATATTTTTAGGCTACTACTTTTACTTGCAGTGAGCGGTACTAAGGATGGTCGTATTTTTGTTATAGTATGACCTAGCCTTTTTACTATCTCATAACCATCTCCTGTTGAACCTGTTCCTTGATAACTTTTGCCACCTGTTGCTAATATTATTTTGTCTGCTATTATTGTTGTTTTTTTTCCATTAAGCTCAACTTTTACCCCATAAGCTATTTTTGAGTTTTTCTTGGTTATTGTTTCTTTCTCATAGCCTTTTTCTTTATATTCTTTTGTTTTATTATCAATTTTCTCTATATCTGCTTTTGATTTATTACTATTAGTATTATCTTGAAATTCGCTTATTATTTCTTCCCTTGTCAATATTTCTTCTACTTTTGCATTTAGTATAACTTTTACATTTAATTTTTTTAGCATTTTTATCAATGCTTGCTGTACATCTTTTGAACTATCTGATACGGGAAATACTCTATTCCCCCTTTCTACCTTTGTTTTTACACCCTCTTTTTCTAACATCTGTATAATATCTATATTATTAAAATTATTAAAACAACTATACATAAACATACCATTTCCTGGTATGTTTTTTATAAATTCATCTATGGGAATATTGCTTGTTATATTGCATCTTCCTTTTCCTGTTATTAAAAGCTTTTTTCCAAGCATATCCATTTTTTCTAAAATGATAACTTCATTTCCGTTTTTTGCAGAGGAAATGGCTGCTAACATTCCGGCTGGTCCTCCACCAATTACTACAACTTTCATTAAAAGCTCCTTGTTATTTGTTTTCTATTTTATTAAATTATTTCTCAAGCAATAAGGAATAACTTCATTTTTTAATGTATTATCTTTAAAAAACATCGTTCCTACAACTTTCATAAAGCACATATCTCCCTAAAAATTTTAATCTTTTTATTATTTTTCAATCGTTTCCATATTCTGTATTGCCTTAAGTACTCCAAGCTTACCATACTCAAATGTAAGTCCACCTTGCATAAATGCCGTATATGGCTCTCTTATTGGCCCATCACATGAAAGCTCTATTGATGATCCTTGTGTAAATGCTCCTGCTGCCATTATGACTTTGTCTGTATACCCTGGCATATCCCATGGCTCTGGAATAGAATTAGAATCTATTGGAGAACCCATTTGAATGCCTTGGCAATATTTTATTAGTTTATTTTCATCTTTAAAATTAATGTTTTGTACTATGTCTGCTCTCTCTTCATTATATTTTGGATCTACATCATATCCTAGTTTTTCTAACATTCTACTTGCAAATACTGCTGTTTTTAAACTACTTGCTACAACTGATGGTGCCATAAATAGTCCTTGTAAAATCGATTTTGTAATTCCTAGCGATGGTCCTACTTCTTTTCCTTCTCCCGGTACCGTTAGTCTTTCTGCTGATAGGTTTACTAAATCTTTTCTACCTGCTATATATGCTCCATTTGGTGCTATTCCTCCACCAAGGTTTTTGATTAGTGAGCCTACTATAATGTCGGCGCCAACTTCTAGTGGTTCTTTTTCTGCTACAAATTCGCAATAGCAATTATCTATCATTATTATTACATCTTTATCGTATTTTCTTATATGATTTATAACTTTTTCTACATCATCGATTTTTATACTTTTTCTTGTGCTATAACCTTTTGAACGTTGTATTTCTATTAGTTTTACTTTGCTTTGTTTTAATCTTTCTGCAATTTTCTCGTAATCAAAGTCATTATCTATTAAGTCTATTTTTTCAAAATTCACTCCATAAGATTTTAATGAACTTGGATTATCTGTAATTCCAATTACTTCATCTAATGTGTCATATGGTTTTCCTGTAATGCTTAAAAGAGTATCGCCAGGTCTTAAAAACGCAAAAAGTGCAACTGTTAAAGCATGTGTCCCAGAAATAAATTGACCTCTTACTAATGCATCTTCAGCCCCTAAAACCTCTGCAAATACTTTTTCGCAAGTATCTCTTCCAACATCTCCATATCCATATCCTGTTGTCTGATTAAAATGCATATCCGAAATATTATTATTTTGGAATGCTTTTAATACTTTCATAGAGTTATACTCACATACTTCTTCTATTTTTTCGAATGTTGACTTAATTTCTTTTTCAACTTTTCTTGCTAATTCAGCGATTTTATCATTTATTCCAAATTCATTATAT
>CALXVO010000050.1 GCA_944392065.1 uncultured Clostridia bacterium
CACAAGTAGTTAACATTTATACTAAAGATTCAAATGGTAACTACACTGTTCCTGTAAAAGCAATGGTGTGTTCTACAGGAACACACACACCAACATATGGAGTATATAATGTTGGGTATAAATGGGAATGGCTAAGAATGATAGGAGATGTGTATGGACATTATGTTACACAGATAAATGGAAACATTCTATTTCATTCTGTTCCATATCTAACAAAAGGAGACCAATCGTCATTAGAATATTGGGCATATGATCAATTAGGGACTAAAGCATCACTCGGATGTGTAAGATTAACAACTAAGGATGCTTTATGGATATTTAATAATATAAGTTCAGGAACCAAGGTGGAATTTTACTCGAGCTCTAATCCAGGACCACTTGGAAAACCAACAGCAATGAAAATTTCTAGTGCACCAAGCTATGTAAGAGGATGGGATCCTACAGATCCAGATAGTAGAAACCCTTGGCCAAAATATCTCAAAGAACTAGAAGAAAAAGAAAATACTAAGGATACCAATACAGAAATTAATAATACGCATACAAATACTATAGTGAATGATGTAACAAATAGCATAACAAATGATCTAACGAATAATATGACAAATGATGTAACAAATAGTGGAGTAGACAACAATACAATAAATGATACTACAAATAGTGAATTAGAAAATACAGTAGCAAATGAAGAAGATACATATTTAAATTATGAAACAACTACTTAAAATAAAGGAGGGACATGCTTCTTAAGCAGAAAACATGAAAATAGGAATAGTAGGTTTACCAAATGTGGGAAAAAGCACAATGTTTAATGCAATAACAAATGCAGGAGCAGAATGTGCAAACTATCCATTTTGTACTATAGAGCCAAATGTTGGAGTTGTGCCAGTTCCAGACGAAAGGCTAGAAGTTTTAACTAAAATGTATAACGCAAAAAAAACAACACATGCAGTGATTGAATTTGTCGATATCGCTGGATTAGTGAAAGGGGCAAGTAAAGGGGAAGGTTTAGGAAATAAATTCTTATCCCATATACGTGAAGTAGATGCTATTTGCGAAGTAGTAAGATGTTTTGAAGACACTAACATAGTACACGTTGATGGAAATATAAATCCAACGAGAGATATAGAAACCATAAACTTAGAACTAATATTTGCAGATTTAGAAACAATTGAAAAGAAAATAGATAATGCTAAAAAGAAGCTTAAAGCAGATAAAAAATATCAGCAAGAAGTAGATCTTCTAGAAAAAATTAAAAAAACATTAGAACAGGGAAAATCAGCAAGAACAATAGATTTTAACGAAGAAGAACAAGAATTGTTGAAAGATACTTATCTATTAACGATGAAACCAATATTGTATATTGCCAACATCTCTGAAGAACAATTAAACAATCCTTTTGAGGAAGAAAATGTAAAGCAAGTTGTAGAATATGCAAAAGGAGAAAAGGCAGAAGTCATACCTCTTTGTGTAAAAATAGAAGAAGAACTTGCAGGCTTAGAGGGAGAAGATAAAAAAGAAATGCTAGTAGCATTAGGACTGGAACAATCTGGCTTAGATAAAGTTATAAAAGCAAGTTATAATCTACTAGGTTTAATGTCTTTTTTAACTGCAGGAGAACCAGAAGTTAGAGCATGGACAATAAAAAAAGGAACAAAGGCTCCACAAGCAGCTGGGAAAATCCATAGTGATATAGAAAGGGGCTTTATACGTGCAGAAATTGTTTCGTATGATGACCTAATAAGAGAGGGAAGCATGAATGCTGTTAAAGAAAAAGGATTGCTTAGATCAGAAGGAAAAGATTACATAATGCAAGAAGGAGATATAGTTTTATTTAGATTTAATGTATAATCTATTCTAAAAAAATATAAAATTTTAAAAAAAACTTGACGTGTAAATGAAAAAATAGTACAATAAGATTGTAGGTTTTATTATTTAATGTATAAAAAGCAAAAAATAATAAATAATATTATAAAAGATATATCTAAAGAAGAAGGAGAGGAAAGATATGTTAAAATTAAAAAAAGTAGTAATGTTATTGGTAGTATTATTAGTAGTATTGAGTATTGGAATGCAAGCACAAGCAACAAAATTAACACTTGACTTATCAAATTTTTCTTCAACAGGTACTGCAAATGATGACGATAGCAACACTACAACAAATGTAACAACAAATGAGCAAGAATCACAAGTGGTTCAACCAGTTACAAATAGTAATAGCAATAGCACAAGTGCGGGAAATAGTCTTCCTCAAACGGGTGTAACAGAAGATATTACTGTAGCGTTTTTTATAGTGGTTTGTGCTATTTCAGCAATATATGCATATAAGAAAATAAGAGATTATAAAGCGTAAGATTATATAAAGAAATACCTTACTAGTTAAGGTATTTCTTTTGCATGTATTACTAAGCGTTTACCATTCACATTATTACAAGTAATAAGAGTTACTATTCTTGAATTGTTTGTGTCTTGAAAAGTACAAGAAGTATCATCAGATTTTGTTTCATAAGTTTTATATACTTCATAAGTTACGTAATTCCCAGATAAATCATAAATCTTAATTTCATCACTAATATCTAATTCATTTAATCTACTGAAAAATTTATAATCTACATAATTATGCCCGGCAATACATAAGTTCCCAACTTCGTTTGGCATTGGACCTGCAAATCTGCATACAGAGATATCTAGTAAATCATTATTACTAATAGATAATATAGAGTAGTTTAAATTTATTTTATCAATTTTTATAATGCCTATTACAAAAGGCTCTTTTGCAGAATTTTGTTGCATCTCAGCATGATAATTTGAAGTGTTTGCATATAGAGTAGAAATAGAATAGGAATCCGTTAGTTGCTTTGATATAATATCATTTTTATTACTATTATATATATTAAAAAATAAAAAGATGATGCTCAAAAAAGCAATGGAGGAAAAAATAATAAATAATATTTTATATTTTTTGTCTGAATTATTGTTACATAAAGGAAGAGAGTTGTTATCTTTATTATATATAATTTGATTCATACATACCCATCCTTAACTTTTAATTTTATATTATTATGAGCAAAAAAGAAAAAAATATAACCGGATAAATAACTAATACAAAACATAAATATTGCAGTTAAAAAATATTACAGCAACATTACAATTTTATTATATTTTCTTTACATTATAATTATTAGACATTTAATTTTGCCAAACCATTTACAAAACAGCAAACATGTATTAAAATGGATAAAGAAAAATATGCCAGTATCCTAAAAGGGGACAGTCCCCAATTAGGAAAAAACAGAAAAAAAAGCCTGTCCCCAATTAGGAGAAGTTAATAAAATTTTTTTTAGAGCGTAAATTCGCTAGAATGGAGGTTAAAATGACTGAAGCAGATAAACATTTTATTGAAACATGTAAAAAAATTATTAAAGAAGGGTATTCATCAGAAGGAACAAATGTTAGGACGAGATGGGAAGATGGAGCTGAAGCAAATTATATTTCAGTAGTAGGTGTAAGTAATAAATATGATGTTGGAAAAGAGTTTCCAATGATTACATTAAGAAACAATAGTAAAACAGTAATGAAGGCCATTGATGAAATTTTATGGATTTGGCAAAAGAAATCCAATGATGTTGCAGATCTAAATTCACATATTTGGGATCAATGGATTGACGAAAATGGAACCATTGGAAAAGCGTATGGATACCAATTGGGAAAGAAATATGATTTTAAAACAAAAGAAGGAATTCTAAAAATGGATCAAGTGGATTATGTATTATATTTATTAAAACATGATCCATCAAGCCGTAGAATTATGACAAACATTTTTAATCATGAAGAACTTAAAGATATGAGATTAGAACCATGCGCTTATGGTACACAATGGCTTGTAAAGGGTGGAAAATTGCATTTAATATTAAACCAACGTTCTCAAGATATGCTTGCTGCTAATGGATGGAATACGATGCAATATGCTGCACTTTTATGTATGTTTGCACAAGTAGCTGGGTTGGAAGTAGGAACATTAACACATAATATTGGTGATTGTCATATTTATGATAGACATATACCTCTTATTGAAAAATTAATAGAAGCGGAACCAATGGATGTTCATCCAAAACTTGTAATAAATAATTCAACAAAAGATTTTTATGAATTTAAGGTGGAAGATTTTGAAATACAGGGTTATGACTACAATAAGGAAATTAATCTAGGCAAAATACCGGTTGCTATTTAGTGTTAAGATTATAAGGAAAAAAGTTTTATAAAAGCAAGATAGAATAGGATAAATTATAGTTTGAAATTTCATTATATTAATATAAATAAAAAAATTAATAGTTTATGGAGGAAAAAATGTTAAGTATTATAGTAGCAGTTGCAAAAAACAATGTAATAGGAAAAGATAATAAACTAATATGGCATTTACCAGAAGATTTAAAAAGATTTAAAAGATTAACGACAGGGCATACTATCATTATGGGAAGAAAAACATTTGAGTCTATTCGGAAGAGTGCTTCCTAATAGGAAACATGTTATACTTTGCAATGATGCAGAACTTAGTATAGAAGATGAAAATGTAGAAGTATTAGACGACGTTAGTAAGTTAAAAAAATACGAGATATCGAAAGAAGAAAATTTTATTATAGGAGGGGCAAGTATATATAGACTACTACTTCCAAAAGCAAGCAAATTATATATCACAAAAATAAATCAAGAGTTTGATGGAGATGTATATTTCCCAGAAATAGATGAAAATGAATGGAAGATAGTAGAAACAGAAAAAGGAATAAAAGATGAAAAGAATCCTTATGATTATGAGTATGTAACATACATAAGAAAATAATCTGAGAATATAGTCTATAAAAAAGGCATAAAAATAAATTATTGGGTCCTATGCTTTCACACAATCTAATACCATGTGAGCATCTAAAAAGTGATCACACTTGTGGAGCTAAATGCATTGGATGTAAATTATTTACATGTGATTATTTAAAAAAAAGGAGTTAAATTTAAAATAAAGAACATATTATTATTACATGTATTTTTTAATCCTTTACAAAAATATTTTATAAAATGCATGGTATTTACACCAAAAGAGAAAGTTATGAAAAGATTAATTATGTTATAGTAACAACAATTTTAACAAATTTGCCCAAAACCCTTGACAAATGAACAAAAATAGTGTAAAGTATATTAGCATTACAAAACAATGCTAATATTTTTTGTTTAACTTAGGAAGTGATAGTATGGAAAAGAAAGTAGAAGTAAGTATTCTTTGCCAAATCTATGGTAAATTATTAACTGAAAAACAATATGAATTTATTGATGATTATTACAACAATGACTTATCGCTTTCTGAAATAGCTGAAAATAATGATATAACAAGACAAGCAGTAAGAGATGTCATAAAGAAGGGGGAAAGTAAACTTTTCGAGTATGAGGAAAAGCTTTTAATTATGAAAAAGATGAGAGACCAAGAGAAACAAATACAAGGAATAATTGAAGAGTTGAATAAAATTAAAGATACTTCATCTGATAAGAAGATAGAAAAGATACTTAGTAATGTTACTAGAGAATTAATTTGCTTAAATTAATTCATAAGAGAATCAGCATCTTACTGCGTTAAAATTTGCTTAAAAATCCTCAGCGTACAAGGAGTACGCCTCCGGTATTTTAATCAAATTTTGCCTTGTAATATACTAATTCTCTTATGAATTAGAAAAATATAAAATAACATTGGGGAGGAAAAAAGTATGGCATTTGAAGGATTATCTGCTAAATTGCAAGAGGTAACTAGAAAATTAAGAGGAAAAGCAAGAATTACTGAGTCAGATTTAAAAGAAATGCTAAGGGAGGTAAAACTTGCATTATTAGAAGCAGATGTTAATTATGCAATAGTTAAAGAATTCATAAATACCATACAAGAAAAAGCCCTAGGGCAAGATGTGCTAAAATCATTAACTCCAGGGCAACAAGTTATAAAAATAGTTAGAGACGAATTAGTAGAACTTCTTGGAGGAACAGAAAGTAAAATAAATTTTACTCCAAACCCACCAACTATTATCATGCTTGTTGGACTTCAAGGTTCTGGTAAAACAACAACTGCAGGAAAGCTTGCAAATTTACTCAGAAAACAAGGAAAAAAGCCACTTTTAGTTGCATGTGATGTATATAGACCAGCTGCTATTAAACAACTACAAGTTGTGGGGGGACAGCTAAATATACCAGTATATGCAAATGAGAACTCAAAAGATGTTGTAAAAATTGCAAGACAAGCAATAGACGTGGCTATGAGTAAACTAAATGATGTAGTAATATTAGATACAGCAGGACGTTTACATATTGATGAAGAATTAATGACAGAACTTAAAAATGTTAAAGCAAATGTAAAGCCACACGAAATTTTACTTGTAGTTGACTCAATGACTGGTCAAGATGCTGTAAATGTTGCAAAAGCATTTAATGAAGCACTTGGAATTGATGGTGTAGTACTTACAAAACTTGATGGCGATACTCGTGGTGGTGCTGCAATATCTGTTAAAAAGATTACTGGAAGGCCAATTAAATTCGCAGCAACTGGCGAGAAACTAAGTGATATAGAAGTATTTTATCCAGAAAGAATGGCATCTAGAATACTTGGAATGGGTGATGTACTTTCCATTATAGAAAAGGCAGAAGAAGCAATAGACATAGAAGAAGCTGAAAAACTGGAAAAACAGCTAAAAAAGAAAAAGGATTTAGATCTTGATGATTATTTAACACAACTAAGACAAATAAAAAAAATGGGTTCATTTTCATCACTTTTGAAGATGATACCAGGAATGAATCAACTAAAAGATGTAAAAGTAGATGATAAAGAGTTTGTAAGAATTGAAGCTATGATATCTTCTATGACAAAGGAAGAGAGGCAAAACCCAAAACTTTTAAACGGAAATAGAAGATTAAGAATTGCAAGAGGAAGTGGAACTTCAGTTCAAGAAATAAATAAATTCATGAAATCATTTGAAATGACACAAAAAATGATGAGGCAAATGAAAGATAGCAAAAATATGAAAAAGATGATGAAGGGCATGAATCCACAAGATTTAAAAAACATGCTAAAGTAGTTAGCATGAAAAGAGTTATTTAGATTTTAATTTTTAAAAATATATAAGAATTATTAAAAACTATTAATAATAATTCTTGCAAAATTTTTAGGAGGTGAATGTAAATGGTAAAAATAAGATTACAAAGACAAGGTGCAAAAAAGGCTCCATTCTACCATATAGTAGTTGCAGATTCTAGAAGCCCAAGAGATGGAAAAATAATTGAAAAAATAGGAACATATAATCCTATGACAGAACCATCTACAATAGTAATAGACAAAGAAAAAGTAGAAAAATGGATTAAGAATGGTGCTAAACCTACAGATACGGTTAAGTATCTTATTGAAAAGGCTAACTAAAATTTTAAAAATAAACTTCGTCTTGCGTTGTTGAACTTCATAAAAATTTTTTTCGATGTACCATCAGTACTATCTCAAGAATTTTTATTCGTTCGCCTAGCAATACTTGTTTCTTTTTAAAATTTTAAAATCAAAAATAATTGCCATTTGGCGTTGTTACTGCTCATTTTAAATTTAATTAACGTGTAATAAGCACGATCAATAATTTAAAATTCGCGTGCCTAGCCAAATAACAATTCTTTTGGATTTTGAATGGAGTAAAGTAGCTTAAGTAGAAAGAAAGGAATTTGTTATGAAACAAGTTTTAGAAACAATAATTAAAAACATAGTAGAAAATCAAGATGATGTTTCTATAATAGAAAAAGAAGAAGCAGATAAAATTGCTTTTGAGGTTAAGGTAGCAGAAAGCGATATGGGTAGAATAATAGGAAGGCAAGGAAAAATTGCAAATTCTATTCGTATAGTGATGAAGGCCTTAGGTTCAAGGGAGAAGAAGAGGGTAAGCGTAGAATTCTTAGATTAAATTTTGAAAAGCTATTACCATTTGGCGTTGTTGCATTTCATTTTAAATTTAATCAATGTGTAATAAGCACAATCAATAATTTAAAATTCATGTGCCTAGCCAAATAACAATTCTTTTCAAAATTTGCTTGTATATGTTTTTGTATAGAAAAATACTCGTTTCTTTAAAGAATTATAGAATAGGAGTTAAGAATGAAGCAAGAATATTTTGAAATAGGACAAATCGTAAATACATTTGGAATCAAGGGCTTTGTAAAAGTAAATCCATTCACAGATGACCTAGAAAGATTTGAGGAACTTGAAAGTGTATTTGTTGTAAAAAACAAGGAACTTATAGAAATGCAAATTGAAGAAGTTAAATATCATAAACATTTAGTTTTAATTAAATTTAAAGGTATAGATGATATTAATATGGCAGAAAAATTGAAAAGTTGCTATGTTAAAATAAAAAGGGAAAATGCTAGGAAGCTTCCTAAAGATACATATTTCATTGCAGATTTAATTGGAGTTAAAGTTTATGATGAAGATGGAAATTTACTTGGTAAAGTAGATGATATATATAACAACAAAGTTCATGATATATATGTAATAAAAGATGACCTAGGAAAGCAAATATTGCTACCTTCTACAAAAGAAGTAATTAAGCAGGTTGATGT
>CALXVO010000051.1 GCA_944392065.1 uncultured Clostridia bacterium
AGAATACTATGATGGCAGATTATAATTAGGTAGTATGATATTGATATATTCCTAATTGGGGACAGTCCCCAATTAGGAAAAAGATGAATAAAAATACATTTCTTGGGAAAAATATGTAAAAAACATATTTACAAGGAGTGTATTTTTTTGAACAAGTATAAAATTTTAAATACAAAAGGTGCAGTTTTAGATAAGTATCAGTTAGAAAAATACTTAGAAAAGCTTGCTTCAGACCATATTTTAAAAGAAAAATCGGACAAAAATACTTATCCAATTCCTAGAATGCAAGAAAATTTTGCTGTTATTACAGAAGTATACAATTTATTAAATGAACATATTAAATTAAAAATACCAATTCATTCAGCAGGAGAATGGCTTTTAGACAATTACTATGTAATTGAAGAAACTGTAAAAAATATAGAAAAAGACTTAAACTTAAAAAAATATAGAAATTTCTTAGGAATAGCAAATGGAACAAATTATGGATTTGCCAGAATTTATGTGCTTGCAACAGAAATTGTATCATATACAGATAGCAATATAGATGGAAAGCTTTTAACAGATTTGCTTAGAGCTTACCAAGAAAAGAAAAAACTAAACATGGAAGAAATATGGAATATAGGCATATTTCTTCAAATTGCATTAATAGAAAATATTAGACAAATATGTGAAAAAATATATTCTGTGCAAATTCAAAAATATAAAGTGGAAAATATAATAGAAAGATTAGTAGAAAACAAGTCGAAAGAAGAACTACAATTCAATAAATTAAATGTATACAAGGCAAAAGTAAAAGAGTATGGAGAAATGAAGTACCCATTTATTGAATATATGTCATACAAATTAAGACAATTTGGGAAAAAAGCATATCCATTTTTAAACATACTAGAAGAGCAAGTAAATAAAATGGGGATCGATATTTCCGAAGTTATAAAAAAAGAACATTTTGACATAGCAGTAAAAAAGGTATCGATGGGAAATTCGATTACAAGTATAAAAAACATACAAAGAATTAATTTTATAGATATTTTTGAAGAAATAAATCAAGTAGATGATATACTAAAACAGGATCCAGCAAAAGTTTACGAAAAAATGGATTATAAAACAAAAATCTATTATAGAAATAAAATACAAGAAATATCTAAAAAAACAAAAATTTCAGAAATATATATTGCAAAAAAATGCTTAGAACTATCACAAGGAAAAAATGGAAAAAAGGCACATATTGGATATTATTTAATTGATAATGGAAATAAAGAATTAATGGAAAACTTGCAAAATAGAAAAATAAATACATTATCAAATAATCAAAAAATAACAATTTATATAATTATAAAGATTTTACTAAGCCTTGTTTTAGCCATTTCCTTTGGCTGGTATGTACTTGCAAAGACCAAAAATGCTATACTTTTTATTGTAACTACAATATTACTATATTTACCAATAGAAGTGATTTTAATGCAAGTTATGCAATATATACTAAGCAAAGTAGTTAAACCAAAATTAATACCTAAAATGGATTTGCAAAATGGTGTCACAAAGGAAGATGCTACTTTTGTAGTTATACCAACAATCATAAGTAAAGCAGAAAAGCTAAAAGAAATGATGAAAAAGCTAGAAGTATACTATATTGCAAACAAAAGCGATAATATATATTTTGCACTTTTAGCAGATGTAACAAGTGGAGCAAAAAAGGAAGAAGAATGGGATGAAGAAATATCTAAGCTAGGCATAGAGCTTGCAAAAGAGTTAAATAAAAAATATCCAGATGAAACTTTTCCTAAATTTCATTTTCTATACAGGCAAAGAGAATGGAATGATAAAGAAGAATGTTACTTGGGTTGGGAAAGAAAAAGAGGCTTATTAACACAATTTAACGAGTATATTTTAAGAGGGAAAAATCAATTTAATGACGACATTTTAAGAAATGGAAATAAGTCTAATGACGACATTTTAAGAAATGGAAATAAGTCTAATAACGATATTTTAAGAAATAAAAACCAAGTTAATGAAAATATGTTAAAGGGCAAAGACCAATTTAATGACGAAATTTCGGAAAATGAATATGTTTTAAGAGGCAGAAGTAAATTTAATCAAGATATTTCAAGCAATGAAAACAAATTGAGAAGAGATACTAATAAAAATATAACAAATGCAAAACATGAGTTTTTAGTAAATACAATAGATTTAGAAAAGCTTCCAAAAATAAAATATGTAATAACTTTAGATGCAGATACAGAGTTAGTGCTTAATACTGGATTAGAATTAATAGGTGCGATGGCACATATTTTAAACAAGCCAGAAGTGGAAAATGGCATTGTAATAAGAGGACATGGCATTATTCAGCCACGAGTGGGAATTAGTTTAGAGGCAGCTAGTAGAACTATATTTACCAAGTTATATTCTGGAACAGCTGGTACGGATTCCTACACAAATGCTATATCGGATATTTACCAAGATAATTTTGAAGAAGGTATTTATACTGGAAAAGGGATATATGATTTACAGTTTTTTTCAGATGTTTTAAAAGAACAAATACCAGAAAATACAGTACTTAGCCATGATTTATTGGAAGGCTCTTATTTAAGATGTGGACTAGCTTCTGATATTATGCTAATGGATGGGTACCCAACTTCGTATGCTGCATTTAAAACAAGGCTTAGCAGATGGACAAGGGGAGACTGGCAAATAATAAAATGGTTAAAAGGAAAAATAAAAGATAATAGAGAAAACGTATGGCAGAGGAATAATGTAGAGCTAAATGCTAAAAAAACAGGAATAGTAAACGGTGAAAAATTAGAAATAGAAAAAAATGAAAGAGTAAACGGACTAAAAAACAACGGAATAGAAGGAAAATATGTAAAAATTTTACAAGAAGGGCAAGAAAATGAAAATCCTTTAAATCTACTTTCAAAATACAAAATACTAAATAACCTAGTAAAAAGTGTATTAGAACCAAATATAGTTATAACAATATTGTTTTTGATTACATTAAAACTATTTACAAACATTAAAATTTGGCCACTAATGCTAATAACCATTTTCGCAATAATCATTCCTTCTATTATGGAAATAGTTAATAAAATAATATACAAAAAAGAAGGAGAAAGTGGTCAAAAAACTTTCTATAAATCCATATCCGGTGTTAAGGCAAGTTTAATTCGAGCTATTTTGGAAATAGGCACCCTGCCAGATAAAGCTTTTACAATGGTTAAGGCAATAACAAAAACAGTTTATAGAATGTGTATTAGTAAAAAACATTTATTAGAATGGACTACAGCAGAAGAAGCAGAGAAAAACTCAAAAACGGATATTATTTCATATTATAAAAACATGTGGCCAAATTTACTATTAGGGTTTATACTTTTGATATTTTCATATAAAAGTCCATGGATTATAATTTTAGCATTTATTTGGATTATTACTCCTGGAGTAATGATGCTAATCAGTAAAAAGGAAAAATATATACCACCAATAGAACTTTTAAGCAAAGAAGATAAAGAATATATGCTAGAAATAGGAAGAAGAACGTGGAGCTTTTTTAAAGAAAATTTAAGCGAAAAATCTAATTTCCTTCCACCGGATAATTATCAAGAAGATAGGAGAGAACAAGTAGTTTATAGAACTTCTCCAACAAATATTGGGCTTGGACTATTGGCGGTTGTTGCAAGTTATGATTTGGGCTATGAAAATTTAAATGATACAATTTTGTTATTATCAAAAATGCTAGATAGTATTTCTAAACTTCAAAAATGGAATGGACATTTATATAACTGGTATAACATCAAAACATTAGAACCACTTATACCAAAGTATGTGTCTACAGTAGATAGTGGGAATTTTGTAGGATATTTGTATACACTAAAGCAGTTTTTGCAAGATATACGAGAAAGATTAAAAAATGCAAATGAAGAAGATTTTAACATAGAAGAAAATTTTAAAAGTCAAATGGACAGTAAAAAAACACAATATGGAGAAATAAGAAACAGCGAATCCCAGATAAAGATACAAGAAATGATAGATAGTATTAATTTAATGCTTGGAACAATAGACAATATAATAAATGCTACTGATTTCAAACACCTATATAGTGAAGAAAATAGGATATTTTCTATAGGGTTTAATGTAGAAGATAATACTTTAACTCCTTCATATTATGATTTACTTGCATCAGAGGCAAGACAAGCAAGCCTAATTGCTATTGCCAAAAAAGATGTTCCGGCAAAACATTGGTATAATTTAAGCAGAACCCTTACTGTGCTTAATAAATATAAAGGATTAATTTCATGGTCTGGTACAGCTTTTGAATATTTAATGCCTAATGTAAATACACCTAAATATCCAGGTAGCATTATTAGCGAGTCAAGCTTATTTGCTACTTACTCACAACAGGAATATGCAAAAAAACTAAATATTCCTTGGGGAATTTCAGAAGCAGCTTTTAATTTAAGAGATTTAAATAATAACTACCAATATAAAGCATTTGGAATTCCATGGCTTGGATTAAAAAGAGGATTAGCAGATGAAATGGTAGTATCTTCTTATGGCACAATGCTTGCTGTAAACGATTTACCACAAGAGACCGTAAAAAACTTAAAAGAATTAGAAAAGGAAGGAATGTATGATAAATATGGATTTTATGAATCTATAGACTATACCCCAAGCAGACTAAAAAAAGGCGAAACAAGTAGTGTTGTTAAAACATATATGGCACATCACCAGGGATTAATATTACTCTCTATAGATAATTTGTTTAATAGAAATATTTTGCAAAAACGATTTATGGAAAATCCAGAAATTCAGTCTGTAGAGATTTTGCTAGAAGAGAGAATGCCAGAGAATGTTATTATCACAAAAGAACAGAAAGAAAAGGTAGAAAAAGTAAAAACAATAGATTACGAAACTTATGCAGTAAGAGAATATAACAAGCCATATGATAAATTAAGAAATATTAATGTTATTTCAAACGAAGATTATTCTGTTATAGTTGACCAAAAAGGAGATGGATATAGCAAATATAAAGATATTGTTATTAACCGATTTAAGCAAACAGATGAAGTGCAAGAAGGAATTCATTTCTTCTTTAAAAATATAAAGACAAAGAGAATATGGTCATCTGGGCAAATGAATTATTTAGCTTTACCAGATAAATATACAGCATATTTTTCGCCAGATAGCAGTAAATTTGTAAGACAGGACGGGGGAATAGAAACCACAACTAAAATTTGTGTTATGCCAAATAGTCCAGTAGAAATAAGAAGAGTTGAACTTAAAAATCTAGGTAATTCAGAAGAAACAATTGAGGTAAACTCATATATAGAACCAATTCTTTCTTCACTGGAACAAGATTATTCTCATAAAGCTTTTAATAATTTATTTTTGTCTTTTGAATTTTTAGAAGATGCTAATACTATCTTGGCAAAAAGAAAGTCAAGAGATGAAAAAGGCAAAGATATGTATATGGCTGTTAATTTATACACGGAAAATGAAACAGTTGGAGAATTAGAATATGAACTAGACAAAGAAAAGTTTGTAGGAAGACAGAATGTTGAACTACCAATTGCAGTACAAAATTCGGTACCATTAACCAGAAAAGTGCAAAGAACAACTGACCCAATAATTGCTATGAGAAGAACAATAAAAATGCAGCCTAGTGAAAAGGTAGTACTAAATCTCATCATTTCGGTATCTGAAGAAAAAGAAGAAGCAATTAATCTGGTTAAGGAAAACATGAATAATGAAAAAATTATAAGAAACATAAATTTAGCAAAAGCTAAAGTAGAAGCCGAATCTATGTATTTAGGTGTAAAAGCAAAAGACATAGAAAAATATCAAAATATGTTAAAATATTTAATTTATCAAAATCCATTAAAATTATTAATGTATAAAGGAAAAATCCCAGAAGAAGCTACTGCTCTCGAACTTTGGAAATATGGAATTTCAGGAGATTTACCAATTCTTCTTGTAAAAATAAAAGATATAAGTGACATCTATGTTGTGAAAGATTGCATAAAAGCATATGAGTATTTTAGAGTAAAAAATATCAAAATAGATTTGGTAATTTTAAATGAAGAAAAAAAGACTTATGAAAACTATGTTTATGAAGAAATAGTGAATAGCATTTTAGATAGTAATTTAGCATATATGCAAAATCAAAAGGGAGGAATATTTGTTTTAAGCAATCTAGAGAAGAATTCTAAACAAGTGATAGAATATAGAGCAAATTTACTGATGAATGCTCATCTGGGAAATATAACAAGACAACTAAAAGACTATGAAGAAGAATATTTAGATAGTATAAAAGATGTAGGAAATGAAGCCCAAGTATCGCAAATAATAGAAGAGGAAAAAGAGAGAAGGCTATTGGAAGCAGATAAGCTAAAATATTATAATGAATATGGTGGATTTTCGCTAGATGGCACAGAATATTTGATGCGTGTTAATAAAGATGAAAAACTTCCAACTGTATGGTCAAATATTATGGCAAATGAAAACTTTGGCACAGTGGTTACAGAAGGATTTGGAGGATATACTTGGTACAAAAACAGCAGACTACGGTAGAATAACTGCATGGAATAACAATCAAGTTACTGATGTACCTTCAGAAGCTATTTATCTAGAAGATATTGACACAAAAAAAGTATGGTCCGTTACTGTAAATCCAACACCAGATAACAATGATTATTATATAACCTATGGATTTGGGTATAGCAAATATATGCATACAAGTAATGGGATAAGGCAGGAACTAAATGTGTTTGTGCCACAAAAAGAAAATTGTAAAGTGCAAATATTGCATTTAGAAAATAAATTGGCTAAAAAGAAAAATTTAAAAATAGTATATTATCTAAAACCAGTTTTAGATGAGGACGAAATTAAATCAAATGGATACATTGAATTAAAATATAATAATAGTACTAACGTAATTACTTTGCAAAATCAGTCTAAGGAAGTAAAAGATAGAGTTATAGCATATATTGCATGTAGCGAAAAGATAACATCTTATACAGGTAGCAAGATGTCTTTTATAGGAAAAGGAACAATTAAAAATCCAGAAGGAATTAGAAAACTAGAATTAGACAGGGAAAATACTTTAGGTAAAGATGAAGCCATTGCGATTGAGCTTAAAATTAGTTTAGAGGCATTTGAGGGAAAATATATAGTAATTACCTTAGGAGCAGACGAAAATGCATTAGATCTTCAAGATGTGGCATACAAATATGCCAATATAAATAATGCAGTTAGTGAATATGAAAATACAAAGAGATATTGGAGAGAACTTCTTGGAAATATAAAAGTAAACACTCCGGTTGAATCTATGAATATTATGCTTAATGGTTGGCTTTTATACCAGACACTTTGCTCTAGAATGCTTGCAAGAAGCGGGTATTATCAATCTGGCGGAGCATATGGATTTAGAGACCAACTTCAGGATTGCATAGGTTTAAAATACATTTCACCAGAATTTTTGAAAAGGCAAATTATAAAGCACAGCAAGCACCAATTTATAGAAGGAGACGTAGAACACTGGTGGCATGAAGAAACAGGAAGAGGAATACGTACTAGATTTTCAGACGATTTGCTATGGCTTCCATACATGGTAGCAGAGTATATTAAATTCACTGGGGACTATAGTATATTAGATGTAGAAACAAGCTATGTGAAAGGTGCAGTTTTGGAAGAAGGAGTAGATGAAAGGTATGATCTGTTTTTGGGGACGGAGGAAAAAAACGACATTTACGATCATTGCATTCGAGCAATTGAAAAATCATTAAACTTTGGAGAAAATGGACTTCCTAAAATAGGCTCAGGAGATTGGAATGACGGATTTAGTACAGTGGGAAATAAAGGAAGAGGGGAAAGCGTATGGCTTGGATTTTTCCAATATAAAGTGCTAGATGAGTTTAGTAAGATATGTGAAAAATATAAAGATAAATTAGAAGAAGAGAAATATATTAGAGTAAATAAAGAAGAAATTCTGAAACAGGATAATAAAGCAGAAGCGTTGGAACAGAAGAATAATAATGCAGAAATAGTAGAAGTTGATATGCGATATGGAGAAGATAATAGCAAAGAACAAGATTTAAATAATGAAAGAATAGACGAAAATAAAATAACGAAAAATACAGAAAAAGAAAGAGTAGAGAGATACAGAAGTATTATGGAAAGTTTAAGGAAAGCCTTAAACACAAATGCATGGGATGGAAGATGGTATAAAAGAGCTTTTATGGATGATGGAAATGTGCTGGGAAGTATACAAAACGAAGAATGTAGAATAGATAGTATTGCACAGAGCTGGGCCACGATATCTGGCGCAGGAGATAATGATAAAAAATATATATCAATAGAAGCCTTGGAGAATCACTTAATAGATAGAGAAGCAGGTATTATAAAACTACTTGACCCACCATTTGAAAGAAGTAAGCTAGAACCGGGATACATTAAAGCATACATCCCAGGAACTAGAGAAAATGGAGGACAATACACACATGTGTGTTGTTGTTAATGCCAGTTTTTGAAAAATATTGATAC
>CALXVO010000052.1 GCA_944392065.1 uncultured Clostridia bacterium
TACTTTTTTCCACAAATACGCCTGTCCCCAAATTGGAAAATTGCTTAGCCAAACAAGCTCATCTGGTTGCTTTGGCTCATTCCTTTTAAACAACCGACTTTATCTAAAAGTTCGATAACCGATTTTCCTATTTTAGAACGTATTTTCATATCGTCAATTGACATGAACTTTCCTTCTTTTTTTGCCGAGTCAATTCCTTCTGCGGCAACAGTTCCAAGTCCTGGTATACTATTTAATGGTGGTCTAATTCCATCCTCTTCTACTAAAAACTTAGTGGCATGTGACTTGTATAAATCGATTGGTAAGAAGTTGATTCCTCTTTCATACATTTCTAATACTAATTCTAGTATTGCATACATGTTCTTATCTTTTGTAGTGGCACTTGTTCCAGCTAAGTCGATTTCTTTCATTTTGTTTAATACTTTTTGTTTTCCATAGCACATGATGTCACTATCAAATTCGTCTGCTCTAATGGTAAAGTAAGCTGCATAATATGCTTTTGGCTCATGTACTTTAAACCATGCAATACGAAATGCATTGGTTACATAGGCTGCTGCGTGTGCTTTTGGGAACATGTATTTTATCTTTTCACAAGATTTAATATACCATTCTGGTACATCATGTTCTCTCATTAATGCTACAAATTCTGCCCATTTTTCTGGATCTTTTAGTGCTTTTCCTTTACGTACTGTCTCCATTATTTTGAAGGCTTTATTTGGTGGAAGTCCTTTCTTTATAAGGTAAATCATAATATCATCACGGCAACAGATTGCCTCATTTAAGGTTACAGTTCCTTCGTCAATTAAGCTTTGTGCATTGCCAAGCCATACATCTGTACCATGTGACAAACCGGAAATACGTATTAACTCATCAAAGGTTGTTGGTTTAGTATCTACCAACATTCCTCTTACGAATTTTGTTCCAAACTCTGGTATTCCATAACTTCCCACTTTACTCTTTATTTGCTCTGGTGTTACACCTAGTGCATCTGTTGAGCTAAAGATAGACATGGTTTCTTTATCGTCCAAAGGTACTTTGGTTGGGTCTATTCCAGTGATATCGTATAGCATTCTTATCATGGTAGGATCATCATGACCTAGAATATCTAGTTTTAGTAAGTTCTGGTCTATGGAGTGGTAATCAAAGTGGGTTGTTATGATATCTGAGTTAGGGTCATCTGCTGGATGTTGCACTGGACAGAATTCATATATTTCCCTTCCTTTTGGTACAACTATAATTCCTCCTGGGTGCTGTCCTGTTGTTCTCTTTATTCCTGTACAACCTTGTGCTTGCCTAATTACCTCAGCATTATTTATTGGTATTCCTCTCTCTTCATAATATTTTTTCACATAGCCATAAGCTGTTTTATCTGCTACCGTACCAACTGTACCCGCTTTAAAAGTAGTACCTTTACCAAAGATTACTTCGGTATACCTATGTGCTTTTGCTTGATATTCTCCAGAGAAGTTTAAGTCGATATCTGGCTCTTTGTCTCCATTAAATCCAAGGAAGGTTTCAAATGGAATATCGATTCCGTCTTTTACCATTTTGGTACCACATTTTGGGCAGTCTTTGTCTGGAAGGTCGAATCCACAAGCATAACCATAATCGGTAAAATCCGAATACTTGCAATTAGGACACCTATAATGTGGTGGAAGTGAGTTTACTTCTGTAATACCTGTCATATTTGCCACAAAGGACGAACCAACCGAGCCTCTGGAACCAACAATGTATCCATCTTCATTGGATTTCCATACTAGTTTTTGTGCAATAATGTACATAACAGAGAATCCATTTTTGATAATGGAGTTTAACTCTTTGTCTAGTCTTTCTTGTACTAAATCTGGAAGTGGGTCTCCATATAGCTCATGTGCTTTGTTGTAAGCAATATCTTTTATGGTTTGCTCGCATCCATCAATATGTGGTGGACATTTTTCTGGTGATATTGGGCTTATCTTTTCGCACATGTCTGCTATTTTATTGGTATTAGTTACTACTACTTCGTATGCTTTTTCTTCCCCTAAATATTCAAATTCTTTTAGCATTTCTTCTGTCGTACGAAGATAAAGCGGTGCTTGTTCATCTGCGTCATCATATCCTTGCCCAGCCATTAATATACGTCTGTATACTTCATCCTGTGGGTCAATAAAATGTACATCACAAGTTGCTACTACTGGCTTTCCAAGTTTATCTCCAAGTTCTACTATTTTTTTATTAATATCTTCTAATGCTTTTACATCTGGCACTGTTCCATTTCGAACCATGAACATGTTGTTGCCAAGAGGTTGAATTTCTAAATAATCATAATCTTTTGCAATATCTTCTATTTCTTCATCTGTTTTTCCTGCAACTATTGCTCGATAGATTTCTCCTTGCTCACAAGCACTACCAAGTATAAGTCCTTCTGAATACTGCTTATACAAAGATTTTAATATACGTGGTTTTTTATAAAAATAGTCTAGATGTGAAAAAGATATAAGCTTGTACAAGTTTTTAAGTCCTACATAATTTTTTGCTAAAATAATAGCATGATAGGTTGGTAATCTCTTAAAATCTGTTTTTCCCGCACATAATTCGTCTATATCTTCTATCTTTTTGGCACCTTTTTCTTTTAGCATATCAATCATGACATTAAATACTTTAACAGTGGTATCTACATCGTCTAAAGCCCTATGTGCTACTTCTACTTTAATACCTAAATTTTCTGCAATAATTCCTAGTTTATATTTTTTATAATCTGGAAATAATTCCTTTGCCAAACGTAACGTATCTAAATAGGTATTGTCTAATGTATACCCAAGCTCAGTTGCATTATGCTTTAAAAATCCAATATCAAAATCGGCATTATGTGCAACAAGCACACTATCTCCAATAAATTCCATCATTTTAGGAAATACTTTGTCTATTGTTTCTGCATCTTTTACCATATCATCGGTAATATTGGTTACTTCTACTACTCTTTGTGGAATTGGTTTTTCTGGATTTACAAAACAAGAAAATTCATCCAAAACCTCTCCATTTTTTATTTTCATAATACCAATTTCTGTTATTTTTTCTGTTCTAAACGAAAATCCTGTGGTCTCCAAGTCAAGTACACAATATGTTGTATCTATATCTTGTCCTCTTGGGAAAGATACAACTGGCGTTCTATCTGGTGCTAAATACGCTTCTACACCATAAATTACTTTTAAATCTGGATTTTTCTCACAAAAATGATGTGCCTCTGGAAAAGCTTGTACTACCCCGTGGTCAGTAATAGCAATAGATTTCATTCCCCATTTTGCTGCTCGTTTTAATAAATCTGTTGCTGATGTTATTCCATCCATCTGGCTCATTTTAGTATGCATGTGAAGCTCTACTCTTTTTTCTTTTGCTTCATCTGTTCTCGTTTGCTTCTTTAATCCAGTACTCTCGATAATAGTATTTGCAATAACTCCAAGTTCTTTGGCAAATGGGTCAAATTGTGCTGTTCCTTCTAGTTTAATTCCTTTTGCGCCTTTTAGTTTTTTAATTAAATCTTTCGACTTGTCTCCCTCGGAAAATACTTTACAAGTAATAGTACTACTTCCATCATATAAATCAAACATAACAAGTACTTTTCCACTTTTCAATTCACGGGAATCTATATTTAAAATTTCGCCATCTAGTTGTACTTTTCCACTATCTACACTTAAATCAATTACTTTTACCAATTGCTCTTTTAGTTTTAAACTTCTACCATAAATTAATGGAGATTCTTCTTCTGGCTTCTCTTGTGGAACTTCTATTGAAACACTAACCTCTGCTGGAGCATTTGACGATACATTTCCATTTGCTTGGTTTGCAGGTAGCTTATTACCTTTCGCATGTTCCGCTTGGCCATTTCCTTCCTCCATAGATTGTCTTTCTTCCTCTGCCATTCTTTGTGCATGCTCAATAGCTTCTTTTTCCAGTTGCATTGCATGTTCCATATATAACTTAACTGCTTCTTCTGAAATATTTTCTACAAACGTAATTTTATATTTCATTCCATAAATATTTTCTATTATTTGAGATAATATGGTATCAAACCCTTTAGCATCTAGCACCATTTTTCCCTTCATTGCCATATTTACCGTAATACGATTTTCTTCTATTTGTATGGTACTATTTTTTAAAAATGCTTTACTTAATGGATGTTTATGTGCCATATAGCATATAATTAAATTCCATTCTTTTGCTATATCTACCTCAATTGCTTTAGAATATTCTACTTTTATATTTACTTCAAAAATGTTAAATCTATTTTTTAAATATTGTTCAAAATTATAAATGTCTTCTATTTTGATAAACTCATCTGCTGTTATCACTATTTCCAATTTGTTTGTTTTCTTAAACAAGTTAAGTGATTTAATTTTTCCTGCATTTAGTGCAAAACTGTTTGAATTATAATCTTTAAATATTTCTTTAATTGTTTTTTCCACCTAAGTTCATCTCCTGTTTTGTACAAAATTTACAGCTTAATTTTTGATGAAACTATCTAGAACTATAATCTAAATTACGCTTGTACTAGATTATATATCATTAAATTTTTTTATTCAACATTTTTTTACTTTTTTATATTATAAATAGTTATTAACTGTTACTGTTCAGCGTGAATTTGTAGTATACGTCTTAGTAGTATGTATATTTCTCAAATTTTTTTGTACCTTGCTGTCGCAAACAAATTAGCGACCTTAAAAAATAAAATTTTTTAAGGCCACTCGTTTGCTCCAAATCGCACTCGCTTTTACAAAGCTCGTTTGGTCGCTTAAGCGGTACTTCAAAAATTTTCTAAATATACATACTACTAAGACATAGATGTAAAATTAAATTCTAGACTGAATAGTAACTATTAACTAACTTCTTCAATTTTAATTCTGTGGGATTCCGTGAAATTAAAATTTTAATTATCCAACAAAAAACTTACGAAGCTTTTTAATTCCGTAAGTTTTTATACTTTTATTTTTATCCTATAATCCTGCCAACATCATTAAACGCTACATATACCGATAATGTAATTAATGCTAAAAATCCAATCATTTGTAGCTTTAACTCAAAGTTTTCTTTGAGTGGTTTTCTTCGAATCGCTTCAATAATATAGATTAGTATTTTTCCTCCATCTAGTGGTGGAAATGGAAGTAAATTGGTTACTCCTAGTGACATAGATATCAATGCCATAATATAGAAAAAGTCTATTAAGCTACTAGTTTGTGACACTACTTCAGAAATGCCAATAGGTCCCATTAAGTTATCTACGGTTACTCCACCCGTAAATAAAAGTTTTATGCTCTCTACCATAGACATAATAAAGTTTCCTGTGGAGCTAATTGCCATTGTAAAACTACCAGTTATAATAGTTGCTACTACAATAAATAGTAATATGGCAAACATGATATTTACAAGTCCGCCTGCAGCAACAATAGCAATTCTTTTTGGAATACTTGCTTTGCTAAAAGAACCTTCTTCTTCAGAACGTTCTTCTTCCCCTAGCATATTTACATACCCACCAAGAGGTATTAATCTTAGTGAATATTTTGTTTTTTCCGTTTCCTTGCTCCAAATTAATGGTCCAAAACCTATTGCAAATTCGTTTACTTTTATTTTGCATAATCGAGCAACAAGAAAATGACCTGTTTCATGTATTAAAACAAGAAAGCCAAGAATTATAATTATTTTTATTATTGTAATAATAACACTCATATACCTAATCCTTTATGTTTTATTTATCAAGAGTTAGATTATATAATCTAACTCTATTAAACCTCCGCTGTGTATTTAATTGTACTATTTAAATTATATGATACTTAACAAAAAATATGCAAAAGGTAAAATAAATACCACACTATCAATTCGATCTAGTAATCCACCATGTCCTGGAATTAAATTGCTAAAATCTTTTATTTCGCAATGCCTTTTTATGCTTGAAGCTGCTAAGTCACCGATTTGACTGATAACACTCAAGAATATTGATATTCCGAATATGTAAATATAATTAATGTTTACATTCCAAACTGCATTGCAAACCACGGTATATATCATACACATTATGATAGAACCAAATAAACCTGCTATACAACCTTCTACGGTTTTATTTGGACTAATTTCTGTAAATTTATGTTTTCCGAATTTCTTTCCAATAAAATATGCAAAAATATCTGTTCCCCAAGCGGCAAAGAACACATACCAAATAAGTATTCTTCCATCTTCTAAGTTATCTCGAATTAATGGTGCAAACATCAAGAAAAATACAATATAACAAGTTCCTAATAATGATATTGCTATGTCTGTAATATTTCTTTTTAATGAAGTTACTACTACTTGAGTAAAAAGTGCTAATATATTGATTAAAATAATTAAAGTAATCGCTGGAAGTACATATTCTCCTGGTATTAAATGTATAAAGCAAATAAGTAAAGCTGTTATATATCCTGGCCACTCAATTGGATTTGCTTTTCCTTTAAAAGCTTTATAAAATTCATGTAAACTCATCATAGCTACAATACTTATAAATATATCTACTACGTACTTGCTTCCAAATATTAAAATTACTGCAAATATTGGAAACAATATTATTCCTGATAAAATTCTTTTTATGCTCATTTTTCTATCCCTTCTGTGCTTATTTTCAATCTGATTCTCTATACCTATTTGCCTCCAAATTTTCTATTTCTTTTTTCAAAAGTTTTTATTGCTTCTAATAAATCTTCTTCCGAAAAATCTGGCCAATATTTATCGATAAATAAAAATTCAGTATATGCTAGTTGCCAAAGTAAAAAATTGCTAACTCTTAACTCTCCACCTGGTCTTATTAGTAGGTCTGGATCTGGCTCATTTTCAGTATATAAATTATTTGACACTAATTCTTCATTTATTTGCTCTACACCTATTTCGTTATTCCTTACTTTTTCAGAAATATTTTTTACGGCTCTTACTATCTCTGCTCTTCCTCCATAGTTAAAAGCAATATTTAAGGTAAGACCTGTGTTATTTTTAGATTTTTCAATTATTTTATAAATGCTTTCTTTTAGCCCTTTATCTAGGCCTTCGATATCCCCCAACACTCTTATTCTAATATTACGCAAACTTTCTTTGTTTAGGAATTTATCTAAATAATAATTTAGAAGTACCATTAATGCTCCAACTTCTTCTTTGGTTCGCTTCCAATTTTCTGTTGAAAAAGCATATACTGTTAGATATTTTAATCCTATGTCATTAGCAAAAGATGCAATTTTCTCTAATGTTTCTGCACCTGCCTTATGTCCTAATTTTGTATCTAACCCCTTTTCCTTTGCCCATCTTCTATTTCCATCCATAATGATGGCTATATGCTTAAGGCTTAATTCCTTATCTGCTTCATTTATAGTCAAAATTATTTCCTCACTTTCAATTTTATTTATTCCTAATTTTAAGAACTAAGAAAAGAATTGTTGCTTTGGCTAGGCGAACGAGCAAAAAAATCGGAGGCGTACTGAATATACGTCGAAGATTTTTGAAGTAAGATTCAACAACGCCAAAGTGCAATTATTTTCTTAATTAAATACTCATTACTTCTTTCTCTTTTTTCTCCAATATACTATCAATCTCATCCACATATTTATCTGTTAATTTTTGTATTTTATCTTCTGCCATTTTTAGCTCATCTTCAGAAATTTCAGAATTTTTTTGCATAGCCTTTGCTTCATCTAAAGCATCTCTTCTAATACTTCTAATAGCAACTTTTGCTTCTTCTGCCATTTTTCTAATATCTTTTACGATTTCTTTTCTTCTTTCTTCATTTAATTCAGGAAATGCTAGTCTTATTACTTTTCCATCATTATTTGGATTAATTCCTATATCTGATTTTAATATTTCTTTCTCAATTTCTTTTAATATGCTTGCATCCCATGGTTGAATAACAATAAGTCTAGCCTCTGGCACAGAAATTCCAGCCACTTGATTAATTGGTGTTGGTGTTCCATAATAATCAATACTTATTTTGTTTAGGATAGCAGGATTTGCTCTTCCTGCTCTTATCTCTGATAGATTCTCCTCATATACACTAATTGATTTCATCATTTTTTCTTCAAATTTACTATAATCCATAATTTTTATTTGCACAAGCTAATCACTTGTGCTCTCCTTTCCTTCTAATCTCTAACTTCTAATCTCCCACATCTCATTTAATTATCGTTCCTACTTTTTCGCCTTTTACTATTTTAACAATATTATCTGGTTTATCAATTCCAAACACAATCAAGTGAATATTGTTATCTCTGCAAAGTGAAATTGCTGTAGAATCCATTACTTTTAAATTATCACTAAGTATATCTAAATATGAGATTTCGTCATATTTTTTTGCGTTTTTATCTATCTTTGGGTCTGCGGAATATACACCATCAATAGTTTTTCCAACCAAAATTACTTCTGCATCAATCTCGGCTGCTCTTAAAGCTGCTGCTGTATCTGTTGTAAAATATGGATTTCCTGTTCCACATCCAAAAATTACTACTCTGCCTTTTTCTAGATGTCTTACTGC
>CALXVO010000053.1 GCA_944392065.1 uncultured Clostridia bacterium
TTTGCGACAGCAAGGTACAAAAAAATTTGAGAAATATACATACTACTAAGACGTATACTACAAATTTACGCTGAACAATAACGTTGTTTTTTGTTTATTTTGTATTTGCATCTCTTTTGCAGTTTGCTTTTATAATTTGAAGTTGTTTGCAATTGTTTTTTCTTGCATTTTATTACTATAGAAAGGATAGGCTATCCTGCAAAAGTTTTATCCTTTTAATATTTTCTTTTACTTCTGCTATGTAGCCTATCCTTGTATTCCTTTTATTATATTTTTCGCTTTTTATCATATTATAAGAAAGGTGTTCATTTGCTTTATTTTGTTTTTTGCATTTTATTTCTATAACTATACTACTATTGTTTAGAGTATAGCTCTCTCCAGACTGTCCAACAATTCCGTATATTTACATAAGATGATATTGTGACATCTTTTTTTAGAGCTACTTTGTTCTCTAAACTGTAACTCTCTCTCTCTCTTACAGCCTCAACAGTTTTATTCATTTTTATTCTTTCTCCTTTGCTTTTTTCATCCTTATGTGCCTATTATACCAATATATTTTTCTCTTTTCAAGTGCTTCGTAACAATTTTACACATATTCTATTGGCACATAATAATTATTATCATCAATTGCAATTATATTCTCCATCATACATAAAATGATGCCATTTCCAACTTCTGTTCCAAATTTATTTACAATATCAAAATTCTTTATTGCTGTCTTTCCTGGATTAGCACTTTTCTTTATTTCTACAGGATAAACTTTATTATCATAAAATACCAATAAATCAATTTCTTTTTGATTTGTATCTCTATAATAGTAGAGTCTAGTTCTAGGATCTAAACCATTATTAGTATACGATTTTACAATTTCACTTATTATATATGTTTCAAATATTGCTCCATTATATGCGCTCTTTTCTAATGTTTCGCTACTCATATACCCAGTTAAGTAACACGCAAGCCCTGTATCCATAAAATAAATCTTTGGTCTTTTTATTGCTTTTTGTATATTATTGTTTGAATATGATTGAAGCATAAAAATCAAGTTAGTGTTTTTTAATATAGACATCCATTCATCCACTGTTTTAGAATCTACTTCTACATCATTTGCAATATCCACTGCGTTATACTCCTGAGCAGTCCTTGCTGCAACAGATGATAAAAATTTAAGAAATTTAGTTTCATCTTTAATATTTATTAGCTGTCTAATATCTCTTTCTATATATGTTCTAATATATGTCTCATAAAATTGTTCTCTATTTCTTCCGTTTTCATTATTTACTTCTGGATAACTACCATTAATAATTTTTTCAAATATTTCACTAGTTGATTTTGTTTCTGTTCTTTCTTTATTTTTTATTATATCAATAGCTGGTAAAAATACAGGTTCCTCTTTGTTTTCTATCTCTCTTTCTGAAAAGCCATATAAGTCAAGGATACCTATTCTTCCAGTAAGAGATTCACTAACATTTTGCATTGTTTGAAACACTTGCGAACCAGTTAGATAATACAATGTTCCTACTTCTTTTCCATCTCCAAACATTTCATTTTTTCTTGCATTATCCACTTTTATTTTTATATATGATAATAAATCTGGTGCATATTGAAATTCATCAATAATAAGAGGTATTTCATAAGTCCTTAAAAATAATTCTGGGTCTTCTATGGCTTGACTTCTCACTATTAGATTATCTAATGAAACATAATTTATTTTTTTATCAGATGTAGCAACTAAATGATTTAACAATGTAGTTTTTCCAACTTGTCTTGGCCCTGTAATCATTATTACTGGGCAATTGCCTATTAATTCATTTAAACTTTTTTCAATAGTTCTAGTTTTGTATTTCTCCATTTTTATCTATTCCTTTCAATTCAATAAATTAACTATACATATTATAACCTATTTTATATAAAATGTCTATCAATTTTCTAGATAAATTTGGAGTTGCATTCCGAGTTTATCTACTATTCAGAGTAGAATTTAATTTTACATCTATATCTTAGTAGTATGTATATTTAGAGAATTTTTAAGGTAGCACTTAAGCTACCAAACGAGCGTGGCAGAAGGATAAAGCGAATCAGACCTTTATCCCTTTTAAAAACGGATGATTACAGCTTTATGGATCAACACGTGCAACTCATCTCTGCGAGTCCATATCATGTAATTATCCAAATGTTTCCCTATTCTAGATTAATTCTAGATCTACGATACGCAAAACCTGAGGATTGGGTTCCAGTATACTTCTATCTTCCAATCTCTAATCTCTACCTTCTAGCCCCAAGCCCTCTATTTATACAAAATAGGACGGGATGAAATATCAATATCCCCTGTTGTACCACATTTGTAGAATCCATTATTACTATCTATTGCGGGCTTTGCAATCGGAGCATCTCTAAAGCTTCCACCAGATACTCTATAATCTGTTCCATCTATTCTTTTTTCTGTTGTCCATTCTCCAGCATTGCCTGCTAAATCAAATATATTATTAGCTATATTTCTTTTGGCCGGATTGGTATCTGCTCCTGTATCAATCAGCACTTCTAAGCTACTAGCATTTTTCATTGCTAAACTCTCCAGATTTATATATTCTATTATTTTATTATACCCCTCAGAAATTATATATGTTCCATCATTATCTACTACACTATCTAATGAATAGCAATTTCCTCTAAAACCAAAATCATACTCTGTACCTCCCTCTTTACGATAGTTTCCCCAACTTCCACTACTTTGTAATTCACCTAATGTTTTACCTCTTGTAGCCAATATCCAGTTTAATGTTGTTGTTCTGGCATAGCTATTCATCATTGCACTTTGTACTTCTCCATTATACATACTCTCTAAATTAGCTTTGGCTGTACTCCAATCTATATTTGTCCATGGCATTACTTGTGCTACACATACTGGTGTTCCTTCTATATTTCTTGCTTCATTTGTAAACTCTAACTCTGGGGAATCTCCACTTTTTTGTCCTGGCATCCCCATCTCGTATCTTCCCATATAAAACCCAGAATTTTCTGCTACACTTTGTTTAAAATATGCTACACTCTTTTTATTATTTATATCTCCTTCCTCTTCTTCCCATGCTGTATATTCTATTCCACTTCCATTTACAGTTCTACTTAGTTCGCTTACTCCTACTGTAATTTCTTCTGTTCTACCAATTTCTCTTCCCTCACTATTTTTTGCTACTACATATACTTTGTAAGCTACTCCTTTAACAGGTATCCATACAAATTCATTTCCTATGCTTGTATCTTGTATTACATAACCTGTATCCACAGTTCCTTCTAAATACCTAAATCCACTTGGCATATATGGATCTTTGTTTTCTAAGGTTATGCTTGTTGTATAGGTTGATTCACTTTGTGATGTTTTTAATTCTCCATTTACATAGTAGTCATAACTTGCCACTCTTTCATCTGCTGTTTCAACCTCTATTGTTATATTTTCATTTGTATGGCTTTCTTTTATATTTACTTCTGCCGGTATGTAATTAGAAAGTTCATCTGCCAAAGCATCCATATACTCTTGTTCTGCTACAACCGAATTTGCTTGCATATCTCTTGCTCTTTCTGCCATTTTTACTAATCCATTCTTCCCAAACGCAAAGTTTATTGCTACTGTGGCTAATATTATTAGGATTATTATTGTTACCACAAGTGCGACAAGTGTTATCCCCTTTTCTTTAGAAATTCTTTGAAATCTTTTTCTTAATTTTTCCATTTTTTATCCCCTTTTTTTTGCTTTCTCTCTACAGTTGCAACGATTTCAGCTATTGTAGAATTCGCTTTTCTTCCTCCTTAAAGAATTTAATCATTATATTTCTATTTTACATTATATTGTATGTTTTTTCAATACAATAAGCAAATTGTAATCGAATTGTAATACTTTCGTAATTGAATTGTAATATTTGTTGCAATTCATATCTTGTTCTTAGAATGTCGGAGCAATGTATATTTTCATAAAATAAGAATTTTTTTACTTTTTTTGCCAACATGTACATTTTTGTGCTATAATAAATAACGTGTTTTTATAAACATTTTTTAGCTTAAAGATAGGATGTGATTTTAAATGATTTCAAAAAGTATAGTAAATGTTAGATATGCTGAAACAGATAAAATGGGTATTGTACATCATTCTGTGTACCCAATTTGGTTTGAACTAGCAAGAACAGATTTATCAAAACTAGCTGGTTTTTCATATGCTAAAATGGAAGAAGTGCGGGATTATGACACCTTTAGTAGAGCTTAATTGTAAATATTACAGTCCTTCTTATTATGATGATGAACTTACTGTAACTGCAACAGTAAGTAAACTTACTCCAGCTAGAGTTATGTTTTCTTATGAAGTATTTAGAGATAATAATATGGAAAAGCCTATTTGTACTGGTTATACAGTTCATGCAATTGTGAATAAAGATATGAAACCAATAAATACAAAGAAGCTATTTCCAGAAATTTATGAAGCAATGGAAAAAATGATGAATTAGATTAATTTTATAATATGTTTTTATTTTAATAGGTCTGTCCCTAAAGCGACAACTTTGTCGTTTTTTTGGCCTGTCCCTAAAACGCCAAGGAGGTAAGAAAATGATTTTTGAACATAAAACTAGAGTAGATATTGGTAAGGTAAATGCCAATGCAGAAGTAACAAATAAAGGGATGCTTGCACTTCTTGAAAATGTAGCTTGTATGCATTCAGATAAAGCAGGTTTTGGTATTCGTGAGATACCTACAACTCGCTTATCTTGGGTACAACTAAATTGGAGAGTTCAGATTATTAGAAGACTTAAATATGGAGAAGAAATTCTAATTAAAACTTGGGCTAGAGATGCTACTAAGTCAATTACATTACGTGATTTTGAGGTCTTAGATAGCAAATGTAAAACGGTATGTGTTGCAACCACACGTTGGACATTGACTAATATAGATACACAAGGAATAACCAAAATAACAGATGATGTTATTGAAAAATATATACCTGAAGATAATACAGTTATGCCTAACTTTGAATTTAAGAAATTAAAAGAACCAGATACTTTTTCTAATGAATATATATATACTACTCAAAGAAGAGATATTGATGTAAATAAACACATGCATAATTTAAATTACTTGGATTTGGCGTATGAGGCCTTACCTGAGAATGTATATAAAGAAATAACACATAAAGGTGATTTTGAAAATATAGAAGTAATGTATAAGACTGCTATTAGGCTAGGAGATATCTCTAAATGTTTATATTCGTTTAATGAGGGAAAACATACAGTTGCTATTAAGAGTATAGATGATAGTTCTTTACACTGCATTATAGAATTGTGGTAAATTTTATATCTCGTACAACATTTTTTACATTTTACTACATTTTTTATTTACTTAAAATGCTTTCAATGTTATAATATGTTTAAATTTAGATACGAGAGGATAAAATTGATGGTAATTAATAAAGATGGATTAATTACTGAAAATCAAAATACACGAGTTCAAAATAAAACAGCTAATGAAGAATTAAAAGAAAACAATGTGGTACAAGATAATTTTGGTTTTAGTAGTAATAATAATCAAATAATAACTAATTTAATAAATAGAGACTTAACTCTTAAAAACGATATGTTAGAAAACTCTAAAGCTAGTAATCTCAAAGATGGTTCGTTAGATAATGGAGATTCATATGAGGCTGTAGAAATATCTGAATCTTTAAGTGAAATATCCAAATCTTCATCTGAAGCAGAAACAGTTGAAACTATAAGTGAAGAGCATGCATCTACAACCGAAAAAGAAACAGTCGAAACTAATTGTTTAGCTTTAACTGTACGTAAAGATTATAACTATGCTATTGCTAAAAACACTGTATTTAAAACCATTCGTATGAGCATAAAGGTTGCGATATCTACTTTTTTACTAAATTTAATAAAGCTTTTCTTTTAGAATAAAAGTGACTTTTCCTTTTATAGCATTTTGTTTCTCAATATTTACAGCTCAGTAAAACTTAGGTTTTACCTAAGATAAAAAGTCCGAGATTTACTTCTTGTATAAGAAAATCTTGGACTTTTTGTTTCTTAGAATAATGAGCTCCTATGCTCCAAAATAAGATAATATTTTTTTAAAAAATCTAAACAGCCTATTATTATAAATAACTGATAAAGTGTTTTTACTACTTTCTTTGCTTATTTCCATTATTCGTTTATCAAATTTTTCTAATATATATTCTTTATATTGCTCATAATCATCATTTAAACTAAATCTTGTTTCTTCTGCAACTCCAAGTAGCGGTTTGTAATTTAAAAACTTCTCTATATAAAAATCCACTTCTGAAATTGTGGTCAATCTATTGCAGATTTTGTCGAAATAGGTTGTCATGATTGTATTTTGTAGTTCCAAATATATGTCTGCTATTTCATTATCTAGTAATTCTTTACTATCTTCTTGATATTCTCCATTTCTTTTATTTCGCAAATCTATTATTTTATCAAACATTTTAATTATTGTAGTTGCTTTATCTTCAAAAGTGTTTAAAAAATCTTCCTCAAATTTTTCATCACAATTTATGGTTCCCTTTACTATACTGTTTTCTCCCATAACATAAACTACTTGATTTATTAAGTTAGTTAGAAATGGATAATAGTTTGGACTAACTGTTTTTAATATAACCCCTGCCTTTTTGGTTACTGTAAGTGAATTGCCCACAGACTTTGATGCAATGTATTGTACTGCTGCTTCATTTATTCCAAGTCCATAGGTTGAAAGTTCTTCAAATTCGGCAAGCCCAATTTTCTTTAGTTTTCCCTTTTCGTTTCTTACATCTTGTAAATAGTGAATACATTCATGTACAACCTTGTCGCTTATATTATTTAAATCGATTCTTTCATCAAAATAAATAGAATTATTTTCATATACATAGTTAACATTAGAAATACTTTTTTCTTCATTTATTTGGGCAAAATACATTTTACAGTTAAGTAAACGAATTAATAAATTATTGTAGTCATCTTCTAAAATTGGAAATGCTTTTACCAATAATTCTGTTACTTCTTCTGCTATATATCGCACTTCTCTTTGTGAAAATTCTCTAATTGTACTTATCCCTAATTTTTCTAGTTTTTTTTCTGCATTCACTTATCTATCATTCCTTTCTTATCATTATTTAACATTATAGTATCAATATATTTTTTGTCATCTAACATCATGTTAAATAATAGAATTCCTTTAGTCAGAAAAGAATTCTAATTTTTTGATTGTTTCTTTCCTTATCCTACGTTTTTCTACATTATATTACACTTATTTTGTTTTAGCAAGATTTATGAAAAGAATTTTTGCACTTGTGGTTACAAATCAGTGCAGAGTTTAATTTTACATCTATGTCCTAGTAGTATGTATATTTAGATAATTTTGAAGTACCGCGCAGCGACCAAACGAGCTTTGTAAAAGCGAGTGCGATTTGGAGCAAACGAGTGATCTTAAAAAATTTTATTTTTTAAGATCACTAATTTGTTTGCGACAGCAAGGTACAAAAAAATTTGAGAAATATACATACTACTAGGACGTATACTACAGATTTATACTGAATTGTAACATTTATCCAAAATTCACCAGAAATTTGATTAATACTATCTTTTATGGTATAATGAAGTAGATATTTATTTAAAACTGTATCAATAGTAAAAGGGGATGTATAAAAAATGAGTGAAGGAAAACATTCTTCTACTGGAAAGCATAGTCATAATGTGAAACCTCCCAGAAAAGAAAAAATAAAAAAAAGAGAAAAAAATAATTTAAATAAAAGCAGCTCAAAGATTTTTAAACGTATTTTTATTATTGTTTGTTTATTATTAATTGCTTCTGTTATTTATTTTGCCTATGTGCATTTTGCTAAACCAAAGGAAGACTCAAATAATGAAAATGATTTATCTACAAGTACAGAAATGTCTTTTGAAAATTCTACTTCATATGAATTATCTGAAGATGGCGAGGCAAAAGAATCTATATATGTAGAAGGTGCGGAATATTTAGAAATAATTAAATTTAATGTCATTGCTGATGAAGATATTTCTACCGTTTCTGCAAAATTCAAAAATAATTCTAATGAAAGTTATGAAGATATAGAACTAAGAATTACATTATTAGATGACAATAATGTAGAAATAACTTCTTTAGATTATATAATTGATAAAATAGAGGCTAATGGAGAAGTCCTTGCTCATGGAGCTGTAAAAGAAGATTTATCTAATTGCACTACTTGTACTGTAGCTTTAAGGAAAAAATAATTGTAAAGGCTGGAAATAAAAGTTTAAATTATAATTCCAGCTTTTCTTTGTATAGATAATCTTTTCGCTTATTTAAAATATTTAAAATTCATTTCTATATTTTACAGGTAACAATAAGAAAAGTGGCTTCGCCTTTTGTAGCGTTTTGCTTCGCAAATACGCACGGTCCAAGGTAACTTAG
>CALXVO010000054.1 GCA_944392065.1 uncultured Clostridia bacterium
TAAATTTATGCCTAAAAAAGTTTTTGAACAAATTGGTTGTAGTAAAAAAGATTTGATAGCTTTAATGGATTCTATGAAGAACTTAACTATACCTCAAAAAGCACCTAATATAAAATGTCATACTCTTATTATGTGTGGTGAAAAAGAAAAAAATAATATAAATATGAAAAGTGCTATTAAATTAAATGAAGTTATAAAAAATAGTAAATTTGAAATTATAAAAAATGCAGGTCACCAGGTCAATATAGATAATCCAAAAGAATTTGCTAATACAATATTTAATTTTTGGAAAGAAGATTAGTAGTAAAAATTACAATAAGTATGACAGAGAATAAGTTGATATTCTACATTTATACTCAAATTACAATTTCTAAAATACTTTATACTGTATAGAGTAATTTTTCTTTTTATAATAAGAATAAAAATAAAGTAATATCATAGAACATTAATAGATATAAAACAGTCAAAAGCTTTGGAAGTGTAAGAATATAGGTTTGTGGTCGTTTTATGTTATGCTTCTATGTCTTTTGCACAAAACTTTGATAATGGCTACCTTTTTATGTATAAAATTCTTAGTTTTCAATATAATATATAATTATTTCCCAAAAATAAAAAAACTTGATTTTGGGAAATAAAACTGTTATATTTTTATAACGATTTAAAGATATATTGAAAAAAAATACTAGACTAATAAAACTTTTATCTGAAAATTAATATTTTAGCTGTAAGAAAGAATGTTTAGAATATAATAAAGCAAAATAGTAATTTGTGTAATAAACTAAAACTAAACTAAAGGTTTATTAATGTAAACTAACTGTCGGTTGAGTTTGTGAAATATCTGTAATAAAATAGAACTAACAATTAAAGGAGGGATTTTATATGGTAAACAAAACTCTTGGAGAAATAATTAGTTCTTTAAGAAAAGAAAAAAATATGACACAAAATGATTTAGCAGAAAAAATGAATGTTACTGACAAAGCAGTATCAAAATGGGAAAGAAATTTATCTTGTCCTGATGTTAATTCTATTCCGAAACTAGCAGAAATTTTAGGTGTTTCCGTGGAAGAACTATTAAACGCACAAACAAAACAAGACGATAATAAGATAGATGAAATTATCAATATTGCTTTAATTGGAGTTAGTCTTGCAATGGGGATTTGTATTGTAGTTACTTCTATATTAAAACAAATTGATATGAATAATGCTATTATTATGATAGGAATAGGGATAAGTTGTTTATCTATTTATTTATTAAAAAATAACAAAGCTAAGGGCTAGAACTTATAATTACTATCCTTACAACTTACAATTTATAGATTAGTTTGAAATACAACTAATCTTTTATATTTTGTAAAAAAACAGTAGAGTAGGGGGGATAGCACATTTTTAATATATAAAAATAAATTTTAAAATAAGATTTAAAAATAATTTATAGAAATTTGTAAAAATTTTTAAAATTATAATTTTGTAATGCAAATATTGTAATATCAAAAAGCGAACATTTGTTATTCGGTGATTTTTTATAAAATTTATATAATATTTTAATTAAATTATTGTTTCATTAAGTTCAAAATCGTTTTTAAGCAATTTTAATTATTGAATTGTAAAATTACTTGTTTAAAATTTAAAGTTAAATATTAATTTTAGAAAATTACCATTAAAAAGTAGTTTATTCTGCAGAAATTACTATTATATATAGATATATGAAAAAAGCCTAAAAAGTGGCAAAAAAGCGGCGCACGAGAATCGATTTTAAGTCGTTTTTATTTTTTAGCCATATAGTTATGGGCATTTCTATTGTATTTTTGAGCATTTTGTGAGATAATACGATTGACAAATTTTAGAAATAATGACATTTAAATATAAATATAATAGATTGGAGGAAAAAGTGAGTAAAGAAGATTATGAAATAGTTATTGGACTTGAAGTTCATAGCGAATTATCAACAAATACAAAAATATTTTGTTCTTGTCCAACTGATTTTGGTGGAGAACCTAATACACATTGTTGTCCGATTTGTATGGCTATGCCAGGTACACTACCAGTTTTAAATGAAGAAGTAGTTAAATATGCAGTAAAAGCTGGATTAGCAACAAATTGTGAAATTGCTATCGAAAGCAAAAACGATAGAAAAAATTATTTTTATCCTGATTTACCAAAAGCATATCAAATTTCACAATATGATGAACCACTTTGTAAAAAAGGATATATAGAAATTGATTTGGGCGAAACTAAAAAGAAAATAGGAATAACCAGAATTCATATAGAAGAAGATGCAGGAAAATTAAATCATGATCCTTATGGAAGAGGTAGTTTAGTTGATTTAAATAGAGCAGGTGTACCACTTATAGAGATTGTTTCTGAACCAGATATGCGAAGTGCAGAAGAAGTAGATGCTTATCTAAAAAAACTAAAATCAATATTAGAATATATAGAAGTTTCAGATTGCAAAATGCAAGAAGGTTCATTAAGAGCTGATGTAAACATTTCAATAAGAAAAAAAGGGGCAAAAGAATTTGGTACAAGAACGGAAATGAAAAACATGAATTCTTTTAGATCTATTGTAAGAGCTATTGAATATGAAGCTGATAGACAAATAGAGATAATTGATAATGGTGGAAAAATTGAACAAGAAACTTTAAGATGGGATGATGTGTCTGGAAAAACATTTCAAATGAGAGATAAAGAAAATGCTCAAGATTATAGATATTTTCCAGATCCTGACTTAATTAAATTTACTGTTAGTAAAGAAACACAAGAATTAATAAAAGAAAGTTTACCAGAATTACCAGAAAGCAGAAAGAAAAGATATACAGAAGAATATGGTATTTCAGAAAGAGATAGTAACATTTTAGTATCTTCAAAATATTATTCTGATTTATTTGAAAAAGCAAATAAAATTTCTAACAATCCGAAAGCTGTTTCTAATTGGATTATAACTGAAATAACAAGAGTTATAAATGAAAAAGAAATAGAACAAAGTGAAATACCTTTTTCTGCAGAACATTTAGGAGAATTAGTAATTTTAATTGATAAAGGAACAATAAGTTCAAGCATTGGAAAAAAAGTATTAGAAGAATTATTTGAAAATCCAAGAAAACCAGAAGAAATAATAAAAGAAAAAGGTTGGATACAAATTTCAGATGAAAATGTTATAGAAGAAATTGTTGTATCTGTTTTAGATGCAAATCCACAATCAATTGCTGATTTTAAAGCAGGAAAAGATAGAGCATTAGGCTTTTTAGTAGGACAAGCAATGAAACAATCTAAAGGAAAAGCCAATCCACAAATGTTAAATAGTAGGTTCATAGAACTTATAAATAATAAATATTAAAAAGAGGGGAGTTAATGATGGAAATTTACGAATTATCAGTGTCAGAAATCATAAAAAAACTTAAAGCTAGAGAGCTTACTACAACAGAAGTTGTAAACGCATATTTTAAGAGAATCGAGGAAGTAGAGCCAAAAGTTGATGCATTTTTAACTTTAACAAAGGAAGATGCATTAAAAAGAGCAGAAGAACTACAAAAAAAATTAGATAATAATGAAAAATTAGGAACTTTATTTGGTGTTCCAATTGCAATAAAAGATGCAATATGTACAAATGGTGTAAGAACAACATCAGGTTCAAAAATGTTAGAAAATTTTGTATCACCTTATGATGCAACAGTTATCGAATATTTGAAAAAAGAAGATGCTATTATTGTAGGAAAAACTAATTTAGATGAATTTGCAATGGGAAGTTCAACAGAACACTCTGCATTCAAAACAACAAAAAATCCTTACAATTTAACAAGAACACCAGGAGGTTCAAGTGGTGGTAGCGCAGCAGCAGTTGCAAGCTATATGGTTCCATGTGCATTAGGTAGTGATACAGGAGGTTCTGTTAGACAACCTGCTTCACTTTGTGGTGTAGTTGGTTTAAAACCTACTTATGGTTTAGTATCAAGATATGGTTTAATTGCTTATGCATCATCTTTTGACCAAATAGGTGCATTTACAAGAAATGTCGAAGATTTAACTTTAGTTATGAATACAATTATTGGTACAGATGAAAAAGATTCTACATCAATAGAAAGAGAAAAAGAAGATTACACTAAATTCTTAGTTAATGATGTTAAGAACATTAAAATAGGTGTTCCAAAAGAATTTTATGGAGAAGGTCTAAAACCTGAAATTAAAGAAAGTGTTCTAAAGGCAGCTGAAAAGTTCAAAGAAATGGGTGCAACAGTTGAAGAATGTTCATTGAATATAGCTGATTATTGTTTAGCTACTTATTATATTGTTGCTTGTGCAGAGGCAAGTTCAAATTTAGCTAGATTTGATGGAATAAGATATGGTTATAGATCACCAAATGCAACTAATTTAAAAGATTTATATAAGAAAACAAGAAGAGAAGGATTTGGAGAAGAAGTAAAAAGAAGAATATTCTTAGGTACTGCTGTTCTTTCTTCTGGATATAGTAATAAATATTATAGTAAAGCACAAGAAGCAAGAAATGCAATTAAAGCACAATTTGCTGAATGTTTTAAAAAATATGATTTTATATTAACTCCAACATCTCCTTGTGAGGCATTTAAATTTGGAGAGAAAACAGATGATCCATTAGAGATGTATTTAGCAGACATTTATACTGTTCCAATAAATACTGCAGGAGTTCCTGCAATATCAATTCCATGTGGATATACTGAAAGTGGTTTACCAATAGGTATGCAATTAATAGGAAACTATTTCAGTGAAGGTAAAATGATACAAACTGCATATTCTTACGAACAAAATACAAATTGGAATAAAAAACCAGAGTTTAAGGAGGATTAAAATGAAAATAGATAAAGATACTATAAAATATATTGCTAATCTTTCAATGATAGAAATATTAGAGGAAGAAGAAGAAAAATATTCAAAAGATTTAGAACAAATCTTAACTTATTGTGAAATCATAGATAATCTTGACACATCAAAAGCACTTGAATTTGTAAATCCAATTAACAATTCAAATAAATTTAGAAAAGACGAAGTCAAAGAAAATCTTGACAGAGATCTTTTAATTAGCAACGCAGCCGAAACAGAAGATGGCATGTTTAAAGTTCCAAAAGTATTATAATACACATAGGAGATTTTAAAGCAGCAAATGAAAGATAGAAGAAGCAAACGAGTTAAATAAGTAGCAAAAGAACAATTTTAAAAATAATATTTATAGGGGGAAATATTAATGAAAAAAATATTAACTATCATTATTGTTGTCGCAGTGTTAGCGATAGGTATATTTGCTTTAACAAAATTAGGAAATAAAGAAAATGTTGAAGCAACTACTATTAATACAGAAAAATTAGAAGGATGTATGGAAGGAATAACACTAAATGTTGCTACAACTGGAACATTTGCACCATTTACATACTATGATGAAAATGGAAAAGATGTTATTGGGTTTGACTTAGATGTAATTAATGAATTACAAAAATTATTAGGATTTGAAATTGCAAACAATGAGATACCAGCTATGAATGCAGCTACAATTACTGCATCTATAACAGAGGGAAAAGTAGATATGGGGTTAGCAGCTCTTTGTGCAACTGACGAAAGAAAACAAGTTATGAATTTTAGTGATACATATTACGAAGCAGGTTTAATAATTGCAGTTAATAAAGAAACAAGTCCAAAAGAAATTAAAAGTTTAGAAGATTTAAAATCTGGAAAATATACAGTAGCTGTTGAAACAGGTTCTGCATCACACTTGTATGCAAAAGAAATTGGAATAAAAGAAGATTGTATAAAAACATATAATGAAGGACCAATTGCTTTTACTGCATTAGAAGATGGAAAAGTTGATTGCTTTATTCAAGATGGACCAGGTGTATCTTATTACTTAAAAACTAAAGCAGATACTAAATTAGCAATGGTTGGAGAACCATTTAATCAAGAAGAATCACCTTATGCAATCGCATTATCTTTTGATATTTGTAAAAAATACACAAATATTCAAGAAGTTATTAATTTAGCATTAAAAGAATTAACTGACAACAAAAAAAAAAAAAAAATAGAAGCAAAATGGTGTAAATAAAAATAATAAGATAATAATGTTCAAATAATTAATATTTGAACATTATTATTAGGAGGAGAAAATTGTGAATTTATCTTTAATTGCTGCAATGTTCCCTTTATTATTAAAAGGGTTACAATATACCATCTTAATTGCATTAATAGGAATTGTATTTGGATTTATAATAGGTTGCTTAGCAGGTTTTGCATTACAAGGAAAAAATAAGTTTTTAAAAGCAATCTCATATTTTTATATTTGGATTATAAGAGGAACACCTTTAATAGTACAAGCATTATATATATATTTTGTTCTTCCAAAATTATTTGATATTTCTCTAGCAATTACTCATAATGGAGAAATATTAGTAAGTGAAAGTGTTATGGCAGGAATAATTGCTATTACAATAAATTCAGGAGCATTTATAGCAGAAATAGTAAGATCTGCATTAGAAAGTGTTGATAAAGGGCAATGGGACGCTGGTAAATCATTAGGTTTATCTTATACGCAAATTCTATTTCATATAATAATACCAATTGCTTTAAGAAATATTACACCAGCATTATTTAATCAATTTATAATTTCAGTAAAAGATACATCAATTTTAACAATAATTGTTGTACCAGAAATCACACATCAAATGCAAAATTATGCTATAACAACATTTAAAACTATTCCAGCTTATACCTTTGGTGCATTATTTTATTTAGCAATTATTTCAATATTAATGATTGTTCAAAAAATAATAGAAAGAAAGTTAAAACTTACATCACAAAATTCAATGAAAAGGGGGAATAGCCTTGTTAAAGATTAGAAATTTAAGCAAAAGTTTTGGAACTAATCAAGTTTTAAAAAATTTAAATTTAGATATACAACAAGGGGAAGTTGTTTCTATTATTGGACCATCTGGTTCGGGGAAAAGTACATTATTAAGATGTATAAACTATCTCGAAGAACCGACCTCTGGAACTATTGAATTTGAAGGTAAAATTATTAAAAATGATTCAGAACAAATAAAAGATTTAAGGAATAATGTTGGAATGGTATTTCAAGAATTTAATTTATTTGAAATGAAAAATGTACTTTCAAATATAACTTTAGCACCTGTTTTAACAAAAAAAATGAATAAACAAGAAGCTAGAGAAGAAGCGAACAAAGTATTAAAATTTGTTGGTTTAAAAGATAAGATTTTTGAAATGCCTAAAAATCTTTCTGGTGGGCAAAAACAAAGAGTAGCAATTGCTAGAGCATTAGCAATGCAACCAAAAGTGTTATTATTAGATGAACCAACCTCAGCTTTAGATCCTGAATTAGTACAAGAAGTTTTAAAAGTAATACAAATGCTTGTAAAGAAAAAAATAACTATGATAATAGTAACGCATCAAATTGATTTTGCAAAAGAAATATCAGACAGAATTATTTTTATGGAAGATGGTAAAATAGTTGAAGAAGGATCTCCAGAAGAAATTTTAGTTAATCCAAAGAAAAAAAGAACTAAAGACTTTATTAATAGTATATTATAAATAAAAAAGAAATTCAGGTATTTTAATACTTGAATTTTTTTGTTTAAAAAATTATTAAGATAATTATCAAATTCTTTTATTAAATCATTAGAAGTAGTTTTTAGTATTTTAGCGATTGCTGCAAGTTCGTATTCAACAACTGATCTTGTTCCTGATTCTATCTCATATAACGCTTGCCAAAATAGCGAGATAGAGGCATATTCGAACGAGAATATATTTTATCCCTATTCCTTATTGCACAAAACTTTGATAATACAAACCAAAAATTATACATAATTATAAAACAACATTCTTGACATTTCATATACATTTGACGTATAATATGTATATGAAATGTCGGAGGTGTAATATGGATAATTATGAAAAAATTATAGATAAAAATAATGGAATTATATATGCATATAAACTAGAAGATTATAAAATGAACAGGCATATATTAAATTCATTAGTTGAAAAAAATTTATTAAAAAGAATAGC
>CALXVO010000055.1 GCA_944392065.1 uncultured Clostridia bacterium
CGAACGAAGCAGGGAGCTCCGTCGGGACTTTAATAGAGACAATTTTAATTAGAACTCCCGTTGCAGGGCATACTCTTTTAGAAAAACATAATCTATTAACTGGCAAACTCATTAAATTTATTATACTTTTAAATTATAATATAGAAAATTTATTTAAAAAAACTATATATCCAAATTCTTTACATACTTAGCATTTTCTTCTATGAATTTTCTTCTTGGAGTAATATCATCTCCCATTAATATAGTAAATATCTCATCTGCTTTTATAGCATCTTCCAATTTTACTTTAATTAAAATTCTATGTTCTGGATTCATTGTTGTTTCCCATAATTGTTCTGGGTTCATTTCTCCAAGACCTTTGTATCTTTGAATATTTACACCATCTCTTCCCATTTCATTTAAATGTTTTGTCATTTCTTCATCCGTATAACAATAAATGTCTGGCTTACCTTTTTTAGATAATTTATATAATGGTGGTTGAGCAAGATAAACATTTCCATTTTCTATTAAAGGTCTCATATATCTAAAGAAGAATGTTAAAAGCAATGTTCTAATATGTGCTCCATCTACATCGGCATCTGCCATTATAATTACTTTTCCATATCTTATTTTAGATATGTCAAAATCTGCTCCAATTCCAGCTCCTACGGCTAGAATAACTGGTTGCAATTTATCATTATTATATATTTTGTCAGCTCTTGATTTCTCTACATTAAGCATTTTCCCCCATAGAGGAAGTATTGCTTGAAATCTTCTGTCCCTACCTTGCTTTGCACTACCTCCGGCGGAATCTCCCTCAACTATATATACTTCACATTCTGATGCAATTTTGCTAGTACAATCTGCTAATTTTCCTGGCAGAGTTGATGTTTCTAATGCACTTTTTCTTCTTACTAATTCTCTTGCTTTTCTTGCAGCTTCTCTTGCACGTGATGCACTAATACATTTTTCGAGTATTGACTTAGCAACTGTAGGATTTTCTTCTAGGAAATTAGATAAAGATTCATTTACAGCACTACTTACAATTCCTGTCACATTACTATTTCCAAGTTTCATTTTGGTTTGTCCTTCGAATTGAGGTTCTTTCACTTTAACAGAAACAATTGCTGTTATTCCTTCTCTTATATCTTCTCCTTGTAGATTTCCATCTTTCTCTTTTAATAAATTATGTGATTTAGCATAATCATTAAATGATTTTGTAAGAGCTCTTTTAAATCCTTCTAAATGTGTTCCGCCCTCCACTGTATTAATGTTATTAACAAATGTTAATATGTTTTCAGAATAAGATGTTGTATATTGTATTGCAATTTCAATAGGTACTTCTCCATCTTTTTCTATATAAATTGGATCTTTGTGCAATTTCTCTTTATTTTTATTTAAATATTCTACAAAAGATTTTAGCCCACCTTCAAAATGAAATTCTGCTTTTTTAATTTCTTCTCCTCTTAAATCTTCAATTCTTATTTTTAATCCTTTTGTTAAGAAAGCTATTTCTCTAAATCTTTCTTCTAGAGTTTCATAATCATATTCTAGTGTCTCAAAAATTGTATCATCTGCTAAAAATCTTACTTTTGTACCAGTTTTACTAGAGTCGCCAATTTTAGTTAAAGGTTCTACTGTTTTTCCCCTATTAAACTTCATTTGATATATTCCGCCATCTCTTTGAATTGTTACTTCTGTCCATTCAGATAATGCATTTACAACAGAAGCACCAACACCATGAAGACCACCGGATACTTTGTATCCACTGTCTCCTCCAAATTTTCCACCTGCATGTAATTTAGTATATACTGTTTCTGCAGCAGATATTTTTGTTTTTGGATGTATATCGACAGGAATTCCTCTACCATTATCTTCTACGGAAATAATATTCCCTTGCTCAATCTTTATATCTATTTCTGTACAATATCCTGCTAGAGCCTCATCAACACAGTTATCTACTATCTCATATACTAAATGATGTAATCCTCTTATTGATACGCTTCCTATATACATTCCAGGTCTTTTTCTAACTGCTTCTAATCCTTCTAATACCTGTATTTGTTCTGCTCCATATTCATGCTCATATTTTTCCATTTTTTTCCTTCCTTTCTTGCCTTTCTTAAAAAGATTTATATTGTTTTTCTTTTATAGTCCCGCATGGTAAATATATTTTTTATTTGAATACTTGAAAAATACAGAATATATTTGCCAGCAAGATGGGACGAATTTAACATTTTAAACTATATATAATTCTATTTTCCTGCCCTTTTTGCTATTGTAGTTGTAGAAATATTGGTAATATATCCAAAATTTTTTCCATTTTTTTGAATTATTATCAGTGATTTTCTATTTTCTTCAGATACATCTATAATATTATCACTAATTTTTAAATTTTGTAATACTTCTTTTAAATTTTTCTTTTTTATTAAAGAATCGATATCAAGAATTGCAATAACATCTTCTGAATTTATTACTATGTCTTTTCCTATATGAACATACATAATATAAAAATTCCTTTCGTTTTTTATGATTAAAAAAATATTTAAAAGTTATTTATTTTTCCGTCTTTTGCATAAAAAATACTATAGTCCAAATTAGTTAGCTCTATTTTATCAGTTCCAGTAAGTATTACTTGAGTATTTTTTATATTGCTTAAGAAATTTTTTCTTCTTTTTTCATCTAATTCTGACATAAAATCATCCAAAAGCAAAATTGGATACTCCCCTATTTCATCATATACTACTTGTAATTCTGAAAGTTTTAACGATAGTACTGCTGTTCTATTTTGTCCTTGAGACCCGTATATATTTACCTCTTTCTCATTTATATATATCACAAAATCATCTCTATGTATACCCTTTGTAGTAAATCCTTTTATAATATCTAATTTTCTTCTTTCTTTTAATAATTTTAAATAATTTTCTTTATTATCACAATTAGATAAATATTCTATTTTTATTTTTTCTTTTTCATCAGTTATATTTTTATGAATTTCATTTATTTTATTTAAAATTTTATTTATAAATTCTTTTCTATAAATATATATTTTTTCTCCATATTCAGCTAGTTTTTCATCCCATATTTCTAGCATTTCCTCTTTTTTATTTTCTTCTCTAATTTGTCTTAAATAATTATTTCTTTGTTCTAATGCTTTTAAATACATATTTAAATTATATACATAATTTGGCCTTATCTGCCCAATCATAATATCTAGAAATCTTCTTCTACCTGCAGGTCCATCTTTTAAAATATTAATATCATCTGGTGTGAAAATAACAATATTTATATTTCCTAAAAGATCACTAAGTTTTTTTATTTTTATTCCATTTATACTGATTTGTTTTTTATTTCCTATCTCAATTTTTATTTTTCCGTCTCTATCTTTTTTTTGATAAAAAATTTCTACTAGGGATTTTTCTTCATTAAATTTTATCATTTCTTTTTCTTTATTTGTTCTAAATGATTTGCCGAAACTACCTAAAAATATAGCTTCTAAAATATTAGTTTTTCCTTGTGCATTATTTCCATAAATTATATTTATATTTTTATTTAAATTTATTTCTAATTCTTTATAATTTCTAAAGTTCTGAAGTTTAATTTTTTCTATGTACATTTTAATGTCCTTTTCTTATTAACTATATCGAGTTTTTTTGGCTTATTTATCCACTTTTTTCTTAAAAATATGGATAAATTTCTCTTAAAATCCTGCTTAACTGCTTTTATTAAAAATTTTTAATTAAATTTTTCTTTAAAAACAATTATTGTTTATTTTTCCTTAAGTTATCCACATTTTTGTGGACAATTTCTTATTAAATTTACATCATTCTGCTTTTAATTAATAAAGGATGGCATTCCTTTCTTTGAAAAAGAATTGTTTTTTAGCTAGGCGCACTTTAATTTTAATATTATTGCAACTTTCTCTGCTTTGAAAAGAATTGTGGTTTGACTAGGCAAACAAGTGAGAAATCCGGAAGCGTACTTATTGTACGCCAAAAGCAATTATCTTTCAAACTAGCTATTCTTTCATTCTGATAGGAAGTACCATATAAATATAATCTCCACCATCTTGGGTAGGCCTTATAATACATGGAGAAATACTTGTCCCAAAATCAATAAATACTTCTTGGTCATCGATTGCTCTTAAAGCATCTAGAAAATATTTTGGATTAAAGCCTGCTTCTAAATTTTTTCCTTCTGTAGTAACATACATTTCTTCTTTTGCATCTCCTGTTTGGTTAGTACAAGAAATTGTTACTTTCCCTATATCTATATTTACTTTTACAGGATATTTTTTTTCTTTTTCTATACTTGATGACGAAATTAAACTAATTCTCTCAAAACAATTTTGTATTTGCCCCTTATCTACACGAATTCTAGTTTCCCAGTTTTCTGGTATTACACTAGAATAGTTTAAAAATTCTCCATCTAATAATCTTGTAACTATTTTGCAATTCTCCATTTCAAATAATGCTTGATTTTTAGCAACTCCTATTTTTATGATATCATATGAATCTAATATAATTTTATTTATTTCATTTAAAGTTCTTCCTGGAATTACTGCTGTAAAATCATTTATTTTATTTTGCAAGAATTTACTTTTCCATGCTAATCTAAATCCATCGACAGCAACTACATTTAATTTATTATTTTTTATTTCAAAGAGGCATCCTGTAAATATTGGTCTATTTTCTTCTGTGCTAACAGCAAAAATAGTTTTTCTAATCATATCTTTTAAAGAATTTTGTTCTATCTCGATAGAATTTTCAATACTTATTTGTGGAAGTTCTGGAAATTCTTCTGGATTCATTGTAGCTAGTTTATATAAAGAACCTTCACACTCTATAACTAATAGATTTTTTTCATCTAATGTTATTTTTATTTCAGAATCTGGTAATCTTCTTATTATTTCACTAAACATTATTGCATTTACTACTGTTGCTCCCTGCTCTTTTACTTCACAGTTTGTTATATATTCAATACCAATTTCTAAATCATATGTTGTAAATTTAACTTCATTATCATTTGTTTGAATTAATATACCTTCTAATATAGGCATTGTTGTTTTTGTAGCTACCGCTTTTGTTACGGAATTAAGTGCTTTAAGGATATTATCCTTTTCACAAATAAATTTCATTTTGCATTTCACTCCTTTTAAATATAATATAAATAATTTTAGTAGTAGTAGTAGTAGGTACTGTGGATAATGTGGATAACTATGTGGAAAGCATGTATCCCTATAGTTTCAGATGTGAATAACTCAGTGGAAAATTTTAAAACTTATCTACATCAAAAAATTTTTTTTGTGGATAACCAAGATATCAACAGTTTATTAACAGACTTTTCACATATGTATGTGGATATCTTATGTCTCTGTTCCGTAAGTAAAGTTTGCAATTTTTTTCTCAAACATTTTTTTAACAAACGTTTTTTTTGTTTATAATTCTTAAATCATTTATTTTCAATTATTTGTCATTAAGCAATATGTTTTTCACACTTTCCACAATTCTTTTTGTACTTACATTATTTTGTATCTCTTTTTCAATTTTGCTACATGCGTGTATTACAGTTGTGTGATCTCTTTTACCAAAGCCTTCTCCTATCTTAGTTAGAGGTAGTTGAGCAACATTTCTACAAAGATACATTGCGATTTGTCTTGGAAAAGTTACATCATTGGATCTTTTTACACCTTTTAATTCCTCTACGGTCACATTAAAATATTTGGACACCGTTTCTTGGATAAGTTCTAAAGAAAGAACTTTATCTTTTTTCGTTACAACATCATTTATTGCCTTTTCTGCCATTTCTATTGTAATTTGACAATTAGTAAGTGATGCATTTGCAATTAGTTTATTTAAAACTCCTTCGAGCTCTCTTATGTTCGAATCTATTTTTGTTGCTATATCACTTAGAATTTCATCATCAATTATAATGTTATCTAATTGAGTCTTTTTTCTAAGTATTGCTAAACGAGTTTCGTAATCTGGATTTGAAATGTCAGCAATTAACCCCCATTCAAATCTAGACTTTAATCTATCTTCTATCAGATTTATATCTTTTGGTGGTTTATCGCTAGAAAGAATTATTTGTTTTCTATTTTCATGTAATGTGTTAAATGTGTGGAAAAATTCCTCTTGAACACGCTCTTTTCCTGCGATAAACTGAATATCATCAATTAAAAGAACGTCAATGTTTCTATATTTATTTCTAAACATCTCATTTTTTCCATCTTTAATAGCATTTATTAGTTGATTGGTAAATGTTTCGGAAGTGACATATAAAATTTTTGCATTTCTATTGTTTAATAATATTTCATTTGCAATAGCTTGCATTAAGTGGGTTTTTCCTAATCCAACACCGCCGTAGATAAAGAGTGGATTATAAGCAGTGGCTGGTGCTTCTGCTACTGCTAAAGCTGCAGCATGAGCGAATCTATTATTATTTCCAACAACAAAGCTATCAAAAGTGTATTTTGGATTTAGAGTCGAATTAGGATAACTATTTGTAGGATTTGATAATTGTTTTGCTACTTTTAATTCCTCTTCAGTAACATCATCTTTTAATATTATTTGTAATTCACAATTTCTGCTTGTTATATAATTAAAAGTATTTTTTAACAAATCATGATACCTTGAAAGAATAGATTCTTTTTGAAAAGCATTATTTGCAACCAAAACAATATTGTTGTTATCTGCACTTTCTATATCTAAATCTCTTATCCATGTCTCATAAGCTATTATTGTCATCTCTTCTTTTAAAAGTTCTTTTGCTTTTGTTAGTAGTTCGTTTAATTCTTCTTTCTGCATTGTTTTCAATCCTTCCAAAATGTTATAAATATATTAAAATGCATAAGTTATGCACATATACACATAGTTATCCACAATATTTTTATATAATATCAGAAATATTACAAGATAGTCAATACAAAAAAATATTTATTTAAAAAATCTTTATTTTGTATTGACTTGTTGAGAAAATTAGTATATAATAATAAAGCTTATTATTAGTGAAAATCCGATTACGGTTTAATATATACGGGAGGTGCAAAATGAAAAGAACATATCAACCAAAAAAGAGACAAGAGCAAAAAGAGCATGGTTTTATGAAAAGAATGAAAACTAGATCTGGAAGAAATGTATTAAAAGCAAGACGTGCAAAAGGAAGAAAAAAACTAAGTGCGTAAAATTTAAGGTCACTTAAAAAGTGACCTTTTTTGAAATATGAGTGATTTTAATGAGAAAAATAAAAACCCTTAAAAAAAATTATGAATTTAAAAATGTATTAACAAAAGGAAAATTCCATATAGGAAAACAAATATCAATATATGTTTTGAAAAATAATAAAAAAAATAATGTAATTGGTATAGCCGTAAGCACGAAAGAGTGTGGTGCAGTTCTTAGAAATAGAATAAAAAGATTAATTAGAGAAAATTATAGAATGATTCAAAACGAGTTAAAACAAGGATATGATATTGTCTTTTTATGGAATAAAAAAGAATTACCAAAAGATGCAAATTATTATATAATACGTAATGATATGTTAAATTTGTTGAAGAAAGCTGAATTATCTTAAGATGATGAAAAAAATATTACTTTTCTTATTAAAAACATATAAAAAATTTATTTCGCCAATTCTAGATGCAATTGGAATAAAATGCAAATATTACCCAACATGTTCTGAATATATGAGACAGGCAATAGAAAAATATGGTGCTTTAAAAGGAACTTATTTGGGAATAAAAAGATTAATAAGGTGTAATCCATTTTCAAAAGGTGGGTATGACCCATTAAAATAATTTTAGAGGAATGGTAAAGAAATGGGAGCAATTTCAAGTTTATTTGGTTATTTATTAAATGCACTATATACTGTATTTAATAATTATGGTGTTGCTATAATTGTATTCTCAATAATATTAAGAATTATATTAATACCAATTACAATAAAGCAACAAAAATCATTAAAAAAATCTGCTGCACTTCAAGAAGAAATGAAGGAAATTCAAAGAAAATATAAAAATAATCCCGAAAAATTAAA
>CALXVO010000056.1 GCA_944392065.1 uncultured Clostridia bacterium
ATACTTTTTTACAGCATTTTCTTGCTAGCTAGCATATTAAATGTTATAATCTTATATGGATAGTAAAATTTTATGACTTAAGAAGGGAAGGGTAATAAAAATGGGTTTTGAAAAAAACATAAAAGTTTATGCTTTTGTGGGACCATCAGGGACCGGAAAAAGTTATAGGGCTCAACTAGTAGCGAACGAAAATAATATACATTACATTATAGATGATGGACTTCTAATACATGATAATGATGTGGCTGCAGGAAATTCAGCCAAAAAAGCACCAACAAAAATAGAAACTGTAAAGAAAGCAATATTTATAGATAAAAAAGATAGAGAAGAAATGAAAATAGCATTAAAAAAAATAAAACCAGAATCCATTTTAATACTAGGAACTTCTGATGGAATGATAGAAAAAATAACCGACAATTTGGAATTACCGCATCCAGAAAAGACCATATACATAAATGAAGTGGCAACTGAGACTGAGATGGAAACAGCCAAGAGAATTAGAACAACTGAAGGGAAACATGTTATTCCTGTCCCAACCTTTGAAATAAAAAGAGATTTTGCAGGTTATATATTGGATCCACTTCAAATATTCAAATATAGAAGAAATGATGATCCATATATATCAGAAAAATCAATAATAAGACCAACATTCAGCTATTTAGGAAAATTTACCATTTCCGATACGGTATTTAGACAAATTACAGAATATGTAGCTAAAAAAACTGAAGGTATACATAGGGTCTCAAAGGTAAGAGTTGAAAACACAGTGGGAGCGACAAATATATATGTGGAAGTTTATGTGATTTTTGGGTATAATATAGTAAATGTTTTAAGAGATTTTAAACAAAAAGTAAAAAAAGAAATAGAAAGATTAACCACAATGAATGTACAAGAAGTCTCAGTAATGGCCAAAGGAATACATATGCCGAATGAGAAGTGAGATGTGGGATGTGAGATTGATAAGCATAAAAAATGTATAGTTAGTAAATATAAAATAAAAAGCAAATTGAAAAAAATATATAATTAGTAAAGGGCTTGCATAGTATGGCTCAAGTGGAGGTAAGAAAAAAATGTCATTTATAGTAGCAATTGATGGACCAGCAGGAACTGGAAAAGGAACAGTAACGAAAATCCTAGCAAAAAAGTTTAAATTAATAAATATAGACACAGGAGCAATGTACAGATGTGTAACACTAGATATGATAAGAAAAGGTGTTAAATTAGATGAAACAGATAAAATTATAGACATATTGGAAAATATTAAGATTGAATTTAAAAAAGAAAATGACAAGGATTTAGTTTTTCTAAATGGAGAAAATGTTACTGAAAAGTTAAGAAGTAAAGAGGTAACAAATCTAGTATCTCAAGTTTCGGGTGTGAAAGAAGTACGCTTAAGTATGGCAGGACTTCAAAGAAAGATGGCCGAAGGGAAAGAAGTAATCATGGAAGGAAGAGATATTGGTACGTATGTGTTTCCAGGAGCAGATGTGAAAATTTATTTAGATGCTGATTTAGATGAAAGGGCAAAAAGAAGATTTAAGCAAAACAGAGAGCAAGGAATAAATATACCATATGTAGAAGTTTTAGAAAATATAAAGATGCGAGATGAAAACGATAAATCAAAAGAAATAGGAGCTTTAAAACTTGCACGTGATGCAGAAGTTGTAGATAGTACAAGTATGAGTATTAGCCAAGTGGTTCGAGAAATAAGTGCTATTATCGACAAAAAGAAAAAAGAAATAAAGTTACAAGCAAAAATATATAAGCCACGTAAAGACAATGCATGGAAAAGATTTGTAAGATGTATTGTAAGGGCAGTATTAGTTACAGCTTATCGAATTGCTTATCATGTAAAAATAACAGGAAATGTTCCAAGAGAGGGAGCATATATATTATGTTGTAACCATATTAACTATTTAGATGCTGCTGCTATTGTACTATTTAATAAAAGAAAAGTAAATTTTGTAGCAAAAGAAGATTTATTTACCCATGATATATTAATGTGGCTTGGACATTTATTTGATGCTATTCCAATTAAAAGGGACATGCAAGATATAGAAGCTATGAAAAGATGCCTAAAAGTATTAAAAAATGGGGGACTTCTTGGAATATTCCCAGAAGGAACGCGTAAAGGAATGGAAAAAAACATGAAAGCAAAAAATGGAGCAGCATATATGGCAATTAAGTCTGGAGTGAAGGTAATACCAATAGGAATTCATGGAACTTTTAAGCCATTTAGTAAGGTGTATTTGAATTATGGAGAGCCAATTGATTTAAGCGATTATAAAAATCAGAAAGACAAGCTAGACGAAGCAACTGAGCTTGTTATGAACCAAATTAAAGAACTTATGGAGAAAGAATCTACTAATTAGGAGAAAAGTATGTATCTATCTTATATTATTATTATCATACTGTTAGTACTATTCTTAGTAACGGCATATAAGAAAAGTGAAAAAAATGTTCAATATAAAAATACAAAATTTGATATATTTGACGAAGAAGAATTTCAATCAATTATGAACGAAAGTGATTGTGCAAATTTTTTACAAAGTATGGGAATAAATGTGTAAAAAGCATTCAGAAAGGAATATAATTTTTACTTTCTGAAACTATAAAAAATAGGAAGAAGTTAGAATTGACAAAATTACATAATAGGTGTATAATTTTAAAAGTTGATTTTTGAGAAATAGGCGTTTTTCAACGAAAACATTGGAAAACGTCTTAAGTTATGATAAATTCTAATAAAAAGGAGTAGTTAACATGAACAACCAAAATATAAGAAATGTTGCAATAATTGCACACGTAGACCATGGTAAAACAACATTGGTAGATGCGCTTTTGAAACAAAGCCATGTTTTTAGAGCAAATGAGCAAGTAGATGAAAGAATAATGGACTCCAATGATTTGGAAAAAGAAAGAGGAATTACAATATTATCTAAAAATACATCTGTAATGTATAATGGCGTAAAAATTAATATTGTAGATACTCCAGGACATGCGGACTTTGGAGGAGAAGTAGAACGTGTTTTAAAAATGGTAGATGGAGTACTTTTATTAGTAGATGCTTTTGAAGGACCAATGCCTCAAACTAGAGAAGTGCTAAAAAAATCTCTTGCATTAAATTTAAAACCAATTGTAATTATTAATAAAATAGATAGACCAGGTGCAGAACCACTTAAAGTTGTTGACAAGGTCTTAGAATTATTTATAGAATTAAATGCAAATGATGAGCAATTAGACTTCCCAGTAATATATGCATCTGCTAAAAATGGAATAGCAAAAATGCATTTAGAGGACGAAAGTGACAATGTTAATTGCATATTTGATACTATTATAAGCAATATTGAACCACCTAAATGCGATATTGATGGAACAATGCAAATGCTTGTATCCAACATAGATTATGATGATTATTTAGGAAGAATAGCAGTAGGAAGAGTAGAACGTGGAACCATTAATTCCGGTATGAGTGTTGCAGTATGTAAAAATGATAAAAACGAGAATGGAAAAATAGCAAAACTATTTACATATGAAGGGTTAAAAAGAGTTGAAAAAGAAGAAGTTTCAGCTGGCGATATTGTATGTTTATCTGGAATTGCAGATATCAATATAGGAGATACAATTTGCGATATTAATAATCCAGAAAAAATACCTTTTGTAGATATTGATGAACCAACTGTATCTATGACATTTAGCGTAAATAATGGACCTTTTGCTGGAAAAGAAGGACAATTTGTAACATCAAGACATATCCGTGATAGATTAATGAAAGAACTAGAAAGAAATGTAAGTTTACGTGTAAGAGAAACAGATTCTGCAGATAGCTTTGAAGTATGTGGACGTGGAGAATTACATTTGTCTGTTTTAATTGAAACAATGAGAAGAGAAGGTTTTGAACTTTTAGTTTCTCGTCCAAAGGTTATTTTCAAAGAAATTGATGGCGTAAAATGTGAACCAATTGAAAGATTAGTAGTAAATGTACCAGATGACTGCATCGGAAATGTAATAGAAAAACTCGGAAGACGTAAAGCAGAAATGATTAATATGGAACCAGCGGAAGCGGGTCATACAAAGGTAGAATTTAAAATACCAGCAAGAGGAATTATTGGTTACAGAACTGAATTTCTAACCGATACAAAAGGTGAAGGAACAATGAATAGCATATTTGACTCATATGAACCATATAAAGGAGAAATACAAGCACGTACAAGAGGAGTGCTAGTAGCGTTCGAACAAGGAACTTCTGTAACATATGGGCTTTACAATGCACAAGAAAGAGGAGAGTTATTTATAGGTGCTGGTGTAGAAGTATATGAAGGCATGATAGTAGGGATAAACTCAAGAAATGAAGATATTTCAATAAATGTATGTAAAGAAAAGCATTTAACAAATACAAGAGCATCTGGATCTGATGATGCACTAAGATTAGTACCACCAATTCAGCTATCATTAGAAAAAGCAATAGAATTTATTCAAGATGATGAACTTGTTGAAGTTACACCAAAAAATATTCGTTTAAGAAAGAAAATATTAGACAGCAAAACAAGAGAAAGAGAAGCAAGAAGAAAATAGGAGTTTGAAAAATAATTGCGTTTTGGCGTTGTTGAACTACGCTTCAAAAATCCTCATCATACTACATAAGTACGATTCCGGTTTTCTTGCTTGTTCGCCTAGCAAAAATCACAATTCTTTTTCAACCTAAGAAATAGACAGAGGGTAAAACACGGTGACAGATTTAAATCTGTTACCACGTTTCAGAATGTGGACAGAAGGGACTAATGCCTTTTGTCCAAGTTTTTGGATTTTTGGGACACTCCTAAAATTTTACAATATTTTATTAAATAGTAACCATTTTTGTTCAAAGGGAGGTTAGAGTAATTTGAACAAAGAAGAACTAGTAAAAATAAAAGAAAAAGCTTTAAATGACCACATTCCAATAATAATGGACGATACATTAGAAGTTATTTCAAATATATTAAAAGAAGTTAAACCAAAAAGAATTTTGGAAATTGGTACTGCGGTAGGATATTCTGCAATATGTTTTTCAGGATTTTTAGAGGAAGATGGAAAGATTGATACAATAGAAAGAGAGCATGATAGAGTAGAACTAGCACGCGAAAATATAAAAAGAGCAGAAGTGGAAGACAAAATAAACATTATCGAAGGCGATGCAGTAGAGATACTTCCCAGCTTAAACGAAGTATATGATGCAATATTTATTGATGCATCAAAAGGAAAATATCCATTTTTCTTAAAGGAAGCTCTAAGAATGCTTGGAGCTAAAGGAATAATTTTTGCCGATAATGTGTTGTATAAGGGATATGTTATGAGCGACTATAATAAACATAAACAACGTACAGCAGTTAGAAATTTAAGAGAATTTTTAGCTGAACTTCAATCAAATGAAGAGTTAGAGACAAAGATATTGGAAGTTGGAGATGGCCTAGCAATAGCTAGAAAAAAATAAATACGAAAAGTCTGCAGTAATTTCTGCAGACTTTTCGTGAGGTTAATGGTGTGGCGACGTGAAGAATCTAATCAATCCTTTCACGACAGGATTTTCGATTGGAGGAATATCATAGTCATATTCCAAAGCCTCCTTGATTAAGTCTATGACTTCTGAGTAATCTTTAGTAGCGACATTATTTTTTATCAAATGTCCAATTATTAAATTAATAAATATTTTATGCATGACAAAACAGTATCACTAATAAATATCAATCCTAAAGCATAGACAATAATAGTTTGAGCTCTGTAAGGTATTTTGGATAAAACAATATTAACTTTTTTCTTAAAGAAAGGGTATACAAAGTTAATAAAGAGAATAGCTATTATTCCCCAAGCAAAGGAATAAAATATACTTATACGTCCATTCAAATTTAAAACCTCATCTGTATAATCCCACCATTTTAAGCTAAACATTGCTTCCATACCAAAGCTTACTAGATACTCGAATATTGAGAAAATTATTGCGGCATAGATAAATAATTTTAAATTATGTTTCTTATAAGTACTAAAAAATATAATTAAAATTAAAGCTCCCCAGCCATAGATAGGGCAAAGAGGTCCAAAAAGGAAACCTCTTTTGGTAAAATGACCTAATGTATAAAAACTAAAACAGGTTTCTAATAGCCAACCAACAACAGCGAATATTAAAAAATATAAAAAATATAAGTAAACTCTAGGTAATTTTTTATTTTTAGATTTATTTGCATTTTTATTACTATCTTCTACAACTAGTATTTCATTTTTAGTATTTTCAATACCTTCCCCCATATAAAACTACATTCCTTTCATAAAATACAACATATATGATAGCAAATTTATCAAAAAAAGTAAATCATATTAAGAAAAGTTTAATCAAATAGCATAGTAAATGGTTAATATTCAGCGTAAATTTGTAGTATATGTCTTAGTAGTATGTATATTTTTTATTTTTATTTTCGGCCCCACCAACTGCAAACAGTCTGTAGCAAACAAGATATAAGTCTTATGTGGTTGTATTTTTACTAGATTTATTGTATAATAGATGTGCTTGAAAAAAGGAAGTGACTATTAAAATGAAATTAAATATAGTATTAGTTGAACCAGAAATACCACAAAATACAGGAAATATAGCAAGAACTTGTGCTGCAATAGGAGCAAAACTTCATTTAGTATATCCGTTAGGTTTTAGCATTTCGGAAAAAGCAGTAAAAAGAGCAGGACTTGACTATTGGGATAAATTAGAAATAGAAGAGCATTTATCGTTTGAAAAATTTTTAGAAAAATATAAACCCGAAGAAAATAATATGTTCTTTGTAACGACAAAAGGAAAACATGTATATTCAGAACCAAATTATGGAGAGATGGAGGAAGTTTTTGCTTTATTTGGAAAAGAAACAAAAGGACTTCCAGAAGATATTTTATTAAAATATATAGATAAGACTATAAGAATACCAATGAGACCTACACTTAGGTCCTTAAATTTAGCAAATTCAGTTGCAATAGTAGCGTATGATATTGTAAGGCAACAGAATTTTGAAGGACTAGAAGAAATAAGTAAGTATTTTGATTAATGCGCAATTGGGGACGCACTTATTCGGCGCAAGTTTAATTATAAATTTACTTGAAACATCAAAAAATAGTTGTTTACGCAGAATAAGTGTGTGCTCAACCAGCTAAAAGTAGAAAGGATGTAGATTATAGATGAAAAAACCAGAGTTATTAGCACCAGCGGGTTCATTTGAAAAAGCAAAGACGGCATTTATGTATGGAGCAGATGCAGTTTATTGTGGAACAGGATCATTATCTTTAAGAAGTAGAGCAGAAGTAAATGATGATGATTTAGCTAAAACAATAGAATATGCTCATAGTATAGGGAAAAAAGTGTATGCTGCTATTAATATTTATGCTTGGGATGAATATTATGATGAAATAAAAAAACAAGCAAAAATGCTAAATAAAATGAAAGTAGATGGAATTATTGCATCAGATGGTGGAGTTATTGAAATTTTAAAAGAATATGCACCAGATGTGGATATCCATGTTAGTACACAAGCCAATACTGTAAGTTATCATTCCGCAAATTTTTGGTATAAGAATGGAGCAAAAAGAGTAATACTTGGAAGAGAAATGAATAAAGAACAGATAAAAGAAATAATGAAGAATAAACCAAAAGACTTAGAAGTAGAAATGTTTATTCACGGGGCTATTTGCTTTGGTTATTCTGGAAGATGTTTTTTAAGTGATTTCTTAGCTTCAAGAAGTGCAAATTTAGGTGATTGTGCACAAAGCTGTAGATGGGCATATAATGTGTATGTTGAAGAACATAATAAACCTGGAAATTTGATGCCAGTTGAATATGATGAAAATGGAACATACATATTTTCTTCAAAAGATTTATGCTTAATAAAAGAAATCCCTGAAATAATTGATATGGGAATTGATAGTTTGAAAATAGAGGGAAGATTAAAAACAGAGTATTATTTAGCATCAGTGGTAAA
>CALXVO010000057.1 GCA_944392065.1 uncultured Clostridia bacterium
CAAAGATTTCGACGTCCACATGTGCATTTCGCTTCGCGAATATGCACAGCCCAAGGAAAATTAACCTTGTTGTATAGAAAAAATCATTAGAAATACTGAAATATCAAAGAAAAAGTCGATTTTTCCTATACAATAAAAAAAGACATAGCAGAATCTATGTCTTATTTTAATTCTTTTCTATTATTTTTAATCACTTTAAGTGCATCTTCTAGAGCAACTTCTATTCCAGCTAAAACACTATCTGCATACTCTTCTGTTCCACTCTTAATTTCTCTTGACATTTCATTTGCAGTCTCAATTATCTCAACTTTCTTTTCATAAGCCTTTTTAGTAATTTCATGTTCATCTATCATGGAAATAATTCTATTTTCTGCTTCTTTTATTATATCATCCGCTTCATTTTGAGCTTCAACTAGAATTCTTTGCCTTTCTTCCTTTATCCATTTTGCTTGCTTTAATTCGTCTGGTAATTTTAATCTTATTTCCTTGACTATATCTAAAATATCTTCTCTATTTACTATACACTTACTAGAAAAAGGTATTCCTCTGCTTTTATCTAACATATCCTCTAAGGTTTCTAATAAAGTAAAAATTTCCATAATATGTTTCATTCCTTTCCTGAAGCACAGATTAGAAATATGAGGTTTACTCTTCCATATTTTCTTAAATCATATACTTCTACTTGTAAATTTTCTAATTCTCTTAATTCTCTGTCTTTTTCGTCTGTTTCTATAATTATTATTCCTTCTTTTTCTAATAATTCAAGTGAGATAATAGTTTTTACTGCTTCCACTGCCATATTAGATTTATATGGTGGATCTATAAATATAATATCAAATTTAATATTTCTTCTATTATATTCACTCAAAGATTTTTTGTAGTCTTGTTCTAATAGCTCTGATTTATCTGCAAATCGTGTTTTTTCTAGATTTTGATTTATCATTTTTACTGCATCATGAGATTTTTCGCAAAAATATGCCTTTCTTGCTCCTCTACTTATAAATTCAATTCCGATTGCTCCACTTCCTGCAAATAAATCTAAAACAATGCTATCTGCTATTCTTGGTTGTATTATATTAAATAAGGATTCTTTTACTCTATCAAGTGTTGGTCTCGTATCAGTACTATCTATAGAATTCAATTTTATTCCTCTTGCCACTCCACTAATTACTCTCATAGCTACCCCTATATTTCATTATATATATTTTATCTATTATTTTTAATATGTCAATAAGATTAACACAATTGTAATATATATTTAATACTTTTGTAATACTGTTATATTTTTGTAATATTTCAGGTAGTATTATACTATAAAATTATGCTAATGTAAATAGTGGAAATTGGGGACAGGCGTATTTGTCCACTTTTTTGAAAAAATAATCATTTATAAATTACTCCATATAAATTAAATTAGTATATGAGCTTATTTTAGAAAAAAGTGGACAAATACGCCTGTCCCCAATTTCCACAAAAAAAGGAGGTTTCCCTCCTAATTTTCTACTTAATCTTTATTTACTTCTTTTAATAATTCTAATTGTGATATTAGAAGAGATTCCATTTTTGCTTTATATACATCAAATTGTTTTTTTAAATCTTCTAATTCTTTAGTTTTTAATGTTATTTGTTGTTCTAATTCTGCTAATTGTTGTTTGGCTGTTCCTTGTGCCTCTCTTACAATTTGGTCTGCTTGTTGTTGGGCAACTTTTTTTATTTCATCTGCTGTGCTTTGTGCCATTACTAGAGTATTTTGAAGTGTCGATTCTAAATTTTTATATTTAACAAGACTTGCTTCTAATTCTGCAATTTTACTTTTGTTTTCATTAGATTCTTTATATAGTTTTTCATAGTCTAGTGTTAACTCATCTAGGAAATTATCAACTTCCTCTACACTATAGCCATTCATCATTTGTTTTGCGAATTTCTTATTTTCTATATCTAGTGGTGTATACATATATGTTCCTCCTAAACCTCTTATATAACTATATTAATTATTCGAATTGTTTCTCAACCATGAAACAGATAATTTGTTTTTTATTTCTTCTCTCGCCATATCTGTTGTGATATCATAATTATATGGTGCTACTAAAAAGATTGAATTTGATACTTTTTGTAAATTTCCATCTAGTGCGTGAACTGCACCACTTACAACGTCAACTATTCTTCTAGCAACATCTTTGTTTACATATTCTAAGTTAACGATAATTGATTTTTTCTCTTTTAATAAATTACAAATATACTCAGATTGTTCAAATGTTGTTGGTTGACAAATAACCATTTTTACTTGTTGTGTTTGTGGCATATTAACAACTTTGTTATTTTTTCTGCCCCAAATTTTTCTATCTTCTTCCTCTTCTTGATTTTCTATATCTTCATCTTTTTCATAATCTAATTCTTCATTTTCTTCTTCTTCTCTTTCTGGTAATCCTAACATTCCCCATACCTTTTCCATAATAGCTCCTGACATTTTAATAACCTCCTATAAAAATATTCGTCATTGGTTTCTACTGGTATATAGTATCTATCATTTTTTTAATATTGTCAATAGTTTTTTTATTTTTGTAACATTTTTTTAATATAATTGTAATACAATTGTAATATTTTGTTTTACTTGTTTATTAATATTTCATCATATATTGCAATATTAGGCATACTTCTTATTTCGGATGAGGTATATCCCATTTCTGTTAATTCTTCAGTTGAATAATTTGTAACAATAGAATATTTCTCGTTTGATTTTAATATTTTAACTAAAATTTTATCTTCATATCCTATCCTTGTTCTCGTTATATATGCTATATTGTTTTCGTTTTGTTTCTCTTCTGATATTGCAGAGTTCGGTACTTTTAGTCCAGATTTACTCCACCATACAATACTAAAAGACATTTTCCTATAGCTTATTAGTTCTTCCACGCCCTTGTCAATTTTAAAAGTTATAATATATTGATTAGTTTTATATTCAACTGTCGCATCAACTTCACTTCCGCTAGGCAGTATTAATGATAAACTATCTCCTACTTCTACATCTCTTGCATAATCAGAATCTAGAACACTTACAATATAGCAAGAGTAATTGTCTATTATCTTACCGCTTTCACTACTAGTAGGAATAATTTGTCCTGTTCTTAATTTTAAGTTTTCTAAAAATTTTTTAGTGTATTTACTAAAATCTTCTGTTGTTAAAATTTCCTCATATCCATCTACTCTGTACGAAACCACTCCACTTTTAGTAGCCGATAGATGCTCTGCACCTGAATTTAATTGGTTTTCATACTCGCTTCTCTCAATTATTAATTTTTTTAAATATGAGCCAGCCGGACTTGACTCACCTGCTATTTTCGCTTTTTTTGTCATATTACTACTTATGGATTGTTTTGCATCTTGAATATTTGTTAAGCTGCTCTCTTCATAAATTTCATTTATTTTTGTATCTATCTGTCCCTCTAGTACCTTTGCGTCTGCTGAATAGGGGCTATCTTCATTCGACATAACTTCGTCTATTTTTGCATCTAGATCTTGTATTTTTTTTATTAAATTTTCTTCATTATTTGAGTAATATCTAAAAATTGCTTCTCCTTTTGCAACTTTTTCACCTTCTGCTTTTATCTGTTCTATCCCATTTTTGTAGTTTTCTCCCTTTAATACTGTTTCATCTCTAATTATATAGCCTACTGCTGTTTCTTTTTCTTCAATTTGTCCCATTTCCACAAACACAGTATCTGTTGGATTTATAATTAGGTTTACTACTATATTTATTATATAGATTAATATACATAATAGGAGTATAAAAAGTATTTGCTTTTTATATTTACTCAAAACAACTATCAATTTGTTTTTTTTCTTTTTATTTTGCACTTCTGTTCCTTTTTTCACTATATTCCTCCAAAATAATTTTTATGTTATTTTGTACATTTTCCTGTCCATCAAGCCATACTATATTTTCATATTTTCTAAACCATGTTAATTGCCTTTTAGCATATCTTCTTGTTTCCATTTTTATTTTTTCTATCATCTCATCTTTTGTAGTTATTCCATTTAAATATTCTAGTACTTCTTTATATCCCAAGCCTTGCATTGAAGTTGGAAATTCACTATATTTATTAATTAATTTTTTTACTTCTTCTACTAGTCCCGCCTCTATCATAATGTCTACGCGTTTATTTATCCTATCATATAATTTATCCCTATCCATATTTATTCCAAATAATATGTACTTATAATCTGGACCATTTTTTCTAGATTCTATTTCTAGTTCAGTTTTTGTTTTGCCTGTAGAGTGATATATTTCTAAGACTCTGCAAATTCTCTTTTTATCATTATGGCTTATTTTTTGCATTGCAGTTTCATCTATTATTTTTGCCATTTCATATAACTTTTCTAATCCTTCTTTTTGTTCTATTTGTTCTAATTTTCTTCTGTACTCTAAATCCACTTTAACTTCGTTATACTCTATTCCATATATTAAAGATTCTACATACAGTCCTGTTCCTCCAACTACAATTGGAACTTTTCCCTTCGAAAGCACCTCTTTTATGGCATCAATAGCATCTTTCTTATAATCTGCCACACTATATCTAGTATTTGGAGATATACAATCTATTAGATAATGTTTGATTCCTTGCATTTCTTCTATAGTTGGCTTTGCAGTTCCTATAGTCATATCTTTATATATTTGCATAGAATCGCAAGATATTATCTCTCCATTTATTTGTTTAGCAAGTTCTATGGATAAACTCGTCTTTCCAGATGCTGTTGGCCCACATATTACAATTACTTTCTGCATAACTCCTCCATTGCACTAATTTGCATTACTTCCCGCAGCAACATTTTCTGCATTTACTTGAATATTATTTCCGTTTGATGTGTTATTTACATCATTTACAATTTCTTCCTCTATTTCATTTCCTTGCATAACTTCATTAGTTGTTTGATTCATAGTCACAATATCTTCTAATGTATTAGTAGTTATATTTTCTGTTACTTCGTTTGTATTCATGCTTTCTTGTTCTCCACTAGTTTGTTGTTGCACCATAATTAAGTTTACAACCTGTTGTTGAATATTTTTAAAATATACACATTCTATTATCAATATTATTAGCAATACCACGCCAAGTACAATTCCTCTATTTATTAGTATTTTTTTATCTAAACTTCCAAATCTAAACTTATAGAAAGATTTAGCAAATAAAGGAAGTACTAATATTCCATTAATTGGGACAAATAGGAATGTAATTAAATCCTTTCCCGTTTCTGAAACTTCAGTAATTTCTATGTTTTTTGTACTAATCCAATATACAATAGAGGTAAGTATATACATTAGAGCTGTTCCAGCTGCAATAAAAATTAATTTTTCTTTTTTATTTAAATCTCTTAAACTATAGTACATAAGCACAATAGACACAATATTTAAAATAATTATAAATAATAAAATAACTAACATTTTTATCTGCCTACCTTCTTGAAAATTTTTTCTCTATATCTTCCCTTGTCATTCTTATTGCTGTTGGTCTTCCATGTGGACATGTGAAAGGGTTAGGTAACACTAAAAGTTGCCTCATCAAATTATCTACTTCTTCTCTAGTTAAAGCCATATTTGCCTTAACTGCAGCTTTACATGCAACTGTTGCAATAAACTTTTCCTCAATCTCTTGTTTTGCAGTTCTTGCCACTGTATTTATTTCATCTAAAGTCTCTAAGAATAATTCTTTTGTATCTAAGTCTAAGCAAACTGTTGGAACTCCACTAAGCTTTATTGTATTTTCTCCAAATTCTTCTAATATGAATCCTGCTTTTTCAAATATTTCCATATTGTCTCTTGCTATTTGCATATCTTTATGACTTAAATTAATTACGTCCGGAAGTAGCATTAATTGTGAATCTTTATTTGTATCACTATAATAATTTGCTTTTATTTTTTCATACATTATTCTTTCATGTGCTGCATGCTGATCTATAATATATATTTCATTATTCATTTCAATTATTATATAAGTAGAAAAAGCAATTCCTATATACTTATAATCTGGTAATTTATTATGTGGTAATTTTTCAAAAATCGAAACATTTTCTACAGTTTTTAACTCTTCACTTTCAACCTTATATTCATCTTTTTCTTCTTCAATTTTTGATTCGTCTTTAACTACTTTTCCAAATGTACGTGCATACATTTCATCAAAATTTTGATAATCTGGCTCTATTTTTAATTTATTTAATTCTTGCATTTTTTCATTTATCTCAGATAAATTTATTCTTTTTGTTTCGTCATTTTTTTCTGTACTTACCTCTTGACTTATACCACTGTCACCTGCAGTTATACCATTTTTATCATTATATATTTGAGCTATAAAATTCTTTGTATCATCAGTATCTGCTTCTTGATTATCTTCTTTATTTCTATTTCCAAACTTATTAAATATTTCTCCTAATTTTGAAAGAGCACCTTCTTCTTTTCCTTCATTTTTTGTTTCTTTGTTAAAATCTTCATTTTGTTGTGTAAAAAGGTTTTCAATTTTATTATCATCTTTCATTTTATTTATTTCTGCTAAAATATCCACAACGTTTTCGTCTTTTTTTAGTGTTTCGGTATTTGTAGTTTCATATTTTAGAGTTGTAGTTATTGGCTTTTCATCTTGCACATTTACTTTCCAACTATTTGATTGAATTTGTTTGTCTAACTCGATTTTAGTTTTATCTGGCACTAAATCTTCTTTTAGCAAACTATCTTTTATAGCATGGTATACGGCTTTAAATACTTTATTTTCATCTTCAAACCTAACCTCTAATTTTGCTGGATGTACATTCACATCAACTTTTTGTGGATTCATTTCTAAATTTAATACTAAAAATCCATATTTTCCTATTGTTAAGAGTCCTTTGTATCCTTGCTCTGCACTGCTTGTTAAAATCTTATCCCTTATATACCTTTTGTTTACGAAGAATAATTGGTTTGATCTATTAGAACGTGCAATTACAGGTTTTCCAATAACTCCTTTTATTCTTATATCTTCATATTCATAATTAACATCAATTATATTATCTGCTACATCCTTTCCATATATGCTATATATAACTGATTTCATATCTCCATTTCCAGAAGTTTGTATGATTACTTTTCCTGAATTTATTAACTTAATGGCAATCTCAGGGTATACCAAAGCAATTCTTGTTACAACATCTTCTATATACCCCGCTTCAGTAAAGTCCTTTTTTAAAAATTTATATCTAACAGGAGTATTATAAAACAAATCTGTTACTGTTATTGTACTTCCTCTTTGGCATCCCACATCCTCTATATTTATAACTTTTCCACCTTTTACTTCTATCTTTTTTCCTATCTCATTTTCTTCTGTTCTTGAAATAAGTTCCACATGGCTAATTGCTGCAATACTTGCCAATGCTTCACCTCTAAACCCCATAGAAGTAACTGTTTCCAAATCTCCTGCTTGTCTTATTTTACTTGTTGCATGCCTTTCAAATGCGATCTCCATATCATCTGGCATAAATCCTTTTCCGTTATCCGTAATACGTATATATGATATTCCGCCATTTTTTGTTTCGATTGTTATATTTGTAGCTCCTGCATCTATCGAATTCTCTACTAACTCTTTTACCACTGATGCAGGTCTTTCAATAACCTCACCAGCAGCTATTTTATTTATTGTTAAATCATCTAATAAAACTATATTACCCATCTATTTCCTCCGATTATTATTCTTTTGATTATTCCATAGAATTATATCATTATTTTTTGTTTTTTGTATAGTTTTTTTGACAATTTTTTATATTTTTTGTAATAACTTTGTTACTGTTTAGTGTAGAATTTAATTTTACAACTATGTCTTAGTAGTATGTATATTTAGAAAATTTTTGAAGTACCG
>CALXVO010000058.1 GCA_944392065.1 uncultured Clostridia bacterium
GACTTAATTCCAAATTGGGGACAAGCCTATTTGTCCACTTTTTTCCACAAATACGCCGGTCCTTTTTTTAGAAAAAAGTGGAGAAATAGGCCTGTCCCCAATTTGGAAAATCAGGAAGGAGTAATAAATGAAAATAGGATTTGTATCATTAGGATGTAGCAAAAATTTGGTAGATACCGAAAAAACAATAGGAATATTTAAAGCAAATAATTATGAGATAGTAAATAATCCAAAAGAAGCAGATGCTATTGTAATTAACACTTGTGGATTTATTGAACCTGCTAAAGAAGAGGCAATAAATACTATTTTGGAAATGGCAGAATACAAAAAGAACAAATGCAAGTATTTAATTGTAATGGGATGCTTAGTAGAAAGATATAAAAAAGAATTAGAGAAGGCTCTTCCAGAAGTGGATTTGTTTGTGAAATACAGTGAATATAATTCTTTATGGGAGCAAATAGTGAATTTAATTGAAGGCGATAATGACAATTCTATATCAAAAAGATTGGAAAATATAAATAAGTATAAGAATTTTGATGATATTGAAGAAAGAGTTGTTTCTACAGGGAAAAATTTTGCTTATTTAAAAATTGCAGATGGATGTAGTAATAGATGTACATATTGTGCTATTCCATATATCCGTGGCCCTCAGATAAGTAGAGAATTTGAAGATATTGTAAATGAAGCTAAAAGGTTAGCAGACAGTGGATATAAAGAACTTATATTAATAGCACAAGATACTACAAAATACGGAGTGGATATATATGGTAAAACACGTTTGGCAGAATTATTGAAAGAATTATGCAAAATAGACAAGATTCACTGGATTCGTTTCTTATATGCGTATCCAGAAACAATAGATGATGAACTCATAAGTGTGGTAAAAGAAAATAATAAAATATGTAAATATTTTGACATTCCAATACAGCATATTTCAGATACTGTATTAAAAAGGATGAATAGGCAAAGTGACGGAAAATCGATAAGAAAGTTAATATATAGATTAAGAAAAGAAATTCCAACTGTGGTTATAAGGACTACAGTTATGGTAGGTTTTCCAGGAGAAACTAAAGAAGATTTTGAGGAATTATATGATTTTATAAAAGAAGCAAAGTTTGATAAGTTAGGTTGTTTTTCATATTCAAAAGAAGATGGGACTCCAGCAGCAAGAATAAAAGAACAAGTACACCCTATGACCAAAAAGAGTCGATATAATAAAATAATGGAATTACAACAAGAAATATCAAAGAAAAACCTAGAAGAACAAATAGGTAAAGAAATAGAGGTGTTGATAGAGAGAAAATCTTTTGATGGAAGAACATATATAGGAAGAAGCTATATGGATGTGCCAGAAATTGATGGTGTTGTGTATGTTAATACAAATAAAGAATTACCAATAGGGAATTTTATTAAAGGAAAAATAATAGATGTAAGTAATTACGATTTAATAGTAGAGCAATGTAACTAGATACACTTTTTCGACCGTTTGGTTAGCAAGGATGAAAAAAAATACTATATGTGGTATAATATTATACGGAAAAAATAAAAAGAGGAATACATATGAATTCAATAAAAATAATAGGAACTGGTATGTATCTGCCTGAAAAAGAGATAAAAAATAAATATTTTAGCGATAGATTTAATATAGATGATAGTTGGATATACCAAAGAACAGGAATAAAACAAAGATATTGGGCAGAAGATGAAACTATTCTAGATTTGGCAATTAAAGCTGTAGAAAATTTGAAAAGTAAAACAAAATTTGAATTAGATAGAATAGGATTAATAATTGTTGCTTTAACAAATACCGAAAATGCAATGCCAGGAATTTCATTTGAAATTCAAAAAAAATTTGATATATCTAATTGCATGTGTATTGATATATTGGCGGGATGTTCAGGATATATTAATGCTATAGATATTGCTAAAAAATATATTGATACTGATGATGTAGAATATGCTCTAGTAATAGGAGTAGAGAAATTATCTAAATATATAAACAAAAATGATATAAATACGGCTATTCTTTTAGGGGATGGAGCAGGTGCTACGCTTATAGGAAAGTCTGAAAATAAAAAATATTCAAAAAACATTGAAAGCATTGGACAGCAAGGAGAAATTTTAACTTGTAAAGAAAATTCAAAAATATATATGGACGGTAAAAATATATATAAATTTGGTACAGCAAGGGTTGCAGAGAATATAAATCAATTACTGAAAAAAGAAGAAATAGATATATCTGAAATAAAATATATCATTCCACATCAGTCAAATATACGAATATTAAAAAGTATGGCAGAAAGAATAGGAGCTACTACAGAACAGATGTATATAAATATATGCAATATAGGAAATACATTTAATGCGAGTATTCCAATTGCCCTAAATGATGTATTAGATAAAAACCTCTTAAAGGAAAATGATAAAATAATATTAGTTGGATATGGCGGAGGATTAAATCTAGGGAGCATCTTAATTGAAATATAAGTCGCTAAATATTAATTAAGCAATTAGAATAATGAAACACATATTAATAATTATAAAAAGGTTAATAAGTATAAGAGTAGATAAAGTTAGATAAGCGAAAAGCGCGAAAGGGTGGAAAATTAATGAAAATAGGATATGTTTTTCCTGGGCAAGGAACACAAACTGTAGGAATGGGAAAAGATATATATGAAAAATATGAAGAAGCAAGAAAAGTATATAAAACAATTGACAAAGAATTAGGAGAGAATATTGAGGAACTCACATGTGATAGAGACCAAGAAGAACTTAACCAAACGAAAAACACGCAGATTGCTATATATGCAATGAGCATGGCAATATTGGAAATACTAAAAAAAGAAGGGATACATCCAGAAGTGGCGGCAGGCTTGAGTTTGGGAGAATATAGTGCATTAACCTGTTCGGGAGCAATTAGTTTAGAAGAGGGAGCAAAAATAGTAAGAATTAGAGGAAAATTGATGCAAGAGCTAGTTCCAGAAGGTGAATGGTCGATGGCGGCGATTATTGGTCTAGAAGATAACAAAGTAGAAGAAGTTTGTAGCAAAGTAAATAATGGTTTTGTAAGAGCAGTAAACTATAATTGTCCAGGTCAAGTAGTCGTTTCAGGAGAAAAAGAAGCTGTAACAGAAGCAATGGAAATAGCAAAAGAGTTAGGAGCAAAAAAAGCTATAGAATTAAAAACAAGCGGACCATTCCATACAGAGAAATTAAAAGAAGCATCAAATGAATTAAGAAAAGAATTAGAAAAGGTAACTTTTAGAAAAGGCAATATTCCTGTTATAAAAAATTTGGATGGAACACCATATAGTGAAAATGATGATATGGTAGATATTTTAGCAAATCATGTTATAAATCCAGTAAAATTTAGAAATTCAATAGAAACTATGTTAGAAATGGGAATAGATACTTTTGTGGAAATAGGACCAGGAAGAACTTTGTCAGGCTTTGTGAAAAAAGTATGCAAGGAAAAAGCAACTGAAGCAAATGTACTTAATATAGAAAATCTAGAAAGCTTAGAAAATGTGCTAAATGTACTAAAATAGTTTTAAAAATTTGTTCCATTTGACTAACAAATATATTTGGCATTTTCTAGCTATTTCATAAAGAATATATTTGTTATGAGGAACAGCTTTATATTTAAAAGAAAGAGTAATCCTTTATTAATTTACATTAAATTTTTCTTATACAATCATTTATTTAATGTAAATTAAACTTATAAAAACTGATTGTAAATATTATTATATGAGGAAGATTAAAATGAGTGAAAATAAAGTAGCTTTAATTACAGGAGCAACGAGAGGAATTGGAAAAGAAATCGCTTTAGAACTTGCAACAAATGGATTTGATGTGGCTATAAATTATAGAAGTATGCAAGAAGGAATGGAAGAGTTAAAAAAGGAAATTGAAGCAAATAATGTAAGATGTGAATTTGTTAAGGCAGATGTTGCGAATTTTGAACAATGTGAATCAATGGTAAAAGAAACAATAGAGAAGTTTGGTAAAATAGATGTATTAGTAAATAATGCAGGTATTACAAAAGATGGTTTAATCATGAGAATGAAAAAAGAAGACTTCGAATCAGTAATAGACATTAATTTAATAGGTACTTTTAATGTAACTAGAAATGTAATTCCATATATGATAAAACAAAAATCAGGAAGAATTATCAATGTATCTTCTGTTGTAGGAGTTGCTGGAAATGCAGGACAAACAAATTATTCAGCTTCAAAAGCAGGAATAATAGGATTTACCAAAAGTTTAGCAAAAGAAGTAGCTAGCAGAAATATTTTAGTAAATGCAATAGCACCAGGTTTTATAGATACAGATATGACAAAAGTATTATCAGATTCTGTAAAAGAAGGTATAAATTCGCAAATACCATTAAAAAGAATGGGAACTCCAAAAGAAGTTGCAAAGCTTATAAAATTCTTATCATCAGAAGATAGTTCATATATTACTGGGCAGGTTATTAATGTTGATGGTGGCATGGTAATGTAAATTTTGAAGATGATTGTTTTGGCGTTGTTGTGCTTCATTTGAAATTTATTCAACATACAAGAAGTACACCTCGTAAATTTCAAATTCGTACGCCTGGCCAAAAAGCAATTCTTTGCAAAATTTAGAAACGAATATTGCGATTTTTAAAAATTTGTGTTGTTAAAATTTAGATAAAAAATCCTTTTGCGTGGCACAAAGTACGTCTTCAGTTTATTAAATTTTACATAGCAATACTTGTTTCTTTTTAGTAAAAAAAGTATGACTTATAGATTTTAAATTTGTACTCTTAGCTAAAAAGCAATTCTTTTAAGCTAGGAAAATTCTTAGATAATAAGTAGAGAAATGCTGGTTACACACTTCAATTTGTAAGCAAAGACACACGTAAGCAAAAAGGTTAGTACTAGTAAAATAGAAAGGGAGAAAGTAAAAAATGGAAAGAAGAGTCGTTATTACAGGGCTTGGAGCAATTACTCCAATAGGAAGTAATACAGAAGAATTCTGGAAAGGAATAAAGCAAGGAAAATGTGGCATTGATGAAATAACACATTTTGATGCAACTAATTATAAAGTAAAATTAGCAGCTGAGGTAAAAGGATATAATCCAGAAGACCATTTTGATAGAAGAAATGCAAAGCGATTAGACAAATTTTCTCAATTTGCAATAGTTGCTGCAAGAGAAGCTTGGGATGATAGCAAATTAGATAAAGAAAAAGAAAATATGGAAAGAGTAGGAGTAATCCTAGGATCAGGAATTGGTGGACTAGATACTATGGAAAGTGAAATATCTAATTTAGTTCAAAAAGGACCAGATAGAGTATCACCAATGTTCATTCCAATGAGTATTGTTAATATGGCAGCGGGAAATGTTGCTATAGAACTAGGAATAAGGGGTGAATCTATATCAATGGTTACAGCATGTGCTTCTGGTACGCATTGCATTGGAGAAAGCTTTAGAATGATAAAAAATGGATATCAAGACATAGTGCTAGCTGGTGGAACCGAAGCATCAATAACACCAATAGGAATTGCAGGGTTTACTAACATAAAAGCACTATCACAATCAACAGATAAAAATAGAGCAAGTATTCCATTTGACAAAGAAAGAAGCGGATTTGTAATGGGAGAAGGAGCAGGAATAGTAATTTTAGAAGAATTAGAACATGCAATTAATAGAGGAGCTAAAATTTATGCAGAGATTGTTGGCTATGGAGCAACTTCAGATGCTTATCACATTACATCACCAGCACCAGGAGGAGAAGGTGGAGCAAGAGCAATGAAAATAGCAATGGAAGAAGCGGGCGTAAAACCAGAGGAAATTACCTATATCAATGCTCATGGAACTTCTACACATTTAAACGATTCTTGTGAAACAGAAGCAATAAAAACTGCTTTAGGAGATGCTAGCAAAAAAGTAATGGTAAGTTCTACCAAAGGACATATAGGCCATTTATTAGGAGCTGCAGGAGGTGTAGAAGCAGTTATCTGTGCTAAATCTATAGAAGAGGGATTTGTTCCAGCTACGATAAATTACCAAGTACCGGACGAAGAATGTGACTTAGATGTGGTGCCAAACAAAGGAAGAACAGTAGAAGTAAAATATGCTATGTCTAATTCCTTAGGATTTGGAGGACATAATGCTACTATTCTTTTGAAAAAATACGAGTAAAAAAGAAAAATAAAGGAGTAAAATATGAATTACGAAGAAATTAAAAGATTAATTGATGATATGGGAGAGGCTAAGATAGATGAACTTAGTATTGAATTTCCAGAAGGAATAAAGATAAGTATGAAAAAAAATAAAGCACCTGTAATGCCACCAAAGGTAGCAGAAAGTGTGCAATATATCACAGTTCCAGAGAAAACAGAGCAAAAGGTAGAAACAAAACAAAGCGAAAAGGAAGAAGAGGAAGAAGAATACAAAATCGTAAAATCACCAATGGTAGGAACTTTTTATTCTAAGTCTTCTCCAGATGCTAAACCTTATGTCGAAGTAGGAAGCAAAGTAAAAAAAGGAGATATCCTTTGCATTGTAGAAGCAATGAAATTAATGAATGAAATAGAATCCGAATTTGATGGAGAAATTGTAGAAGTTTGTGTAAAGGATGGAGAGATGGTGGATTATGGGAAGCCATTATTCAAAATAAAATAGGACGAAAGATAATTGTTTTTGGCGTTGTTGCATTTCGCTTTAAATTTAATCAACGTACAATGAGTACGCCTCATAAATTTAAAGCTCATGCGCCTAGCCAAAAATCAATTCTTTTTCGTCCTAGAAAAGAGAAGTAAAAACAATATACCATTTTTGCTTCGTTTTAGAGATAAAAAAGATAGAATTAATTTTGGCGTTGTTGCATTTCGCTTTAAATTTAATCAACGTACAATGAGTACGCCTCATAAATTTAAAGCTCATGCGCCTAGCCAAAAATCAATTCTTTTTCGTCCTAGAAAAGAGAAGTAAAAACAATATACCATTTTTGCTTCGTTTTAAAATCAAAAATAAACTTCGTCTTGCGTTGTTGAAATTTAGATAAAAAATCCTTATTTTGCCTAGCAATACTTGTTTCCTTTTGATTTTAGAAAAACGAAGATTCTTTGGAAAATAAAAGAAAGGAGAAAGTCATGTTAGATATAAATGAAATTATGAAAATAATACCTCAAAGACCACCATTTTTAATGATTGATAGAGTGGAAGAGTATGTACCTGGGGAGAGTGCAATAGCATATAAAAACGTATGTATTAATGAACCACATTTTCAAGGACATTTTCCGGGAAATCCTATCATGCCGGGAGTGTTAATAGTAGAAGCTTTGGCTCAAACAGGAGCTGTTGCTATATTATCTATGGAAGAAAATAAAGGAAAAAATGCTCTATTTGGTGGAATTGATAAATTACGTTTTAAGAAACAAGTAGTTCCTGGTGATGTGTTAAAATTAGAAGTTAAAATTATAAAGCAAAAAGGACCTGTAGGAGTAGGGGAAGCAACTGCAACAGTAGATGGAAAAGTTGCTGCAAAAGGAGAACTTACTTTTGCGATTGTTTAGAAATACGAAGAATTTTTTAACAATAAAGTAAGTAAAAAAATAAATTCTATTTCCTTATATAATAAGAAAGGCATTTCGCAGAGCTAGTCTCTGGAGCAACGGCGAAATACATGCT
>CALXVO010000059.1 GCA_944392065.1 uncultured Clostridia bacterium
TGGAGCGATAACTTTACTTATATTCGAAAAATTATACTCCCAAAGTTGTTTGATTAAATCAACTAAATAAATTATATAGTAATTACACTTAAAAATCAAGATTATGATTTATTCATTATTTTCTATAGTAGAAATTAAAGCCTTTTGTACAAGCCTATTTAAGTATCTAAAATTCTTAGTACTATTAATTACATTTTTATCTATTTTTTTAATTACATCCGCATAATCTATTGTTTTACCATATTTATCATTATATTTTTCTACTAATGCTTTTGCTTTTTCAACAATATACTTATTTTTTATCTCAAATCCTACTGGTTCAAACAAGGCTTTCATAGTGAATCTTGATAATAATGGAGCGGGAATAACTTCTTTATAATTTTCTTCTTTTAAATTTGTTGTAAAAATTATTAAGTAACCATTAAGATCATACTCATTTTCATTTAAATCAGTAAATTTTCCATCTTCTAGTAGTTCGTAGAAAAAGTTAAAAATATCTGTATCTGCTTTTTCGAATTCATCTATTAATATAACTTTTGAATCACTATTTTTAATTTTATTTGATAACTCACCACCTCTTTCACTACCATAATATCCTTTAGGTGAACCTATTAAACTATTTATTGCTCCTTGAGTTTTATAATTTCCTAAGTTTATTTTTATTATATTTGAACCACTAAAAAATGTTTCGTGTATAATTCTAGCCAATTCCGTTTTTCCAGTTCCGGAATCTCCACAAATCAAAAGAGACATTATTTTTATTTCGCCTAGATTATAAAGAATTGAATAATTTTTTATTTGATTAATAAATTCTTCTTTAAATTCTTTATGCCCATATAATTTTTTATTTAAATTTTCTTCGAGTGAATTTATTTGTTGCTCGGTCAAACTACTAAAGTCAAAATATGATTCAGCGCTATTGTTATATATTTTTTGAATTGGTATAACTTCATCTATATATTGTCCAAAATCTTCTTTAAATCTTGTAAGCGAGTTATAATTAATTATTATATGCCAATTACTTTTAATTCTTACTTGTGAAATTATATTATCTATTACTAGTAAATTTTCGTTTGAACTTCGATACAAAGTAGTTATATCTACATAAACCTCATTTTCGTTAGTTATCAGAGATAAGCTATTGTTATTGTTATTTGATGCAATATCATACGTGGAAACAATTATATCATTATTTTGTTTTTGTTTTTTAAATTCATTTAAACGCTCAGATGTATATGAATAAATTATTAAGCCATTATTCATTGATATCAGCTCCCTTTATGTCTAAATCCTGAACGATAGCTATTAAGTCAATATATATCGCTTTATTTTTTTCATTCATTTTTTCATTTTTAGTGTTTCTTTTTGGAGTATTGGATTTTAGTAGGTCTTCTTCCATATAATGACCATTTTCGCCAATTTCTTGTAAATAATTAAACGTACTATTATTTTTATATTCATAATTATCAGTTCTATATATACCAATAATATTTACTTTTCCTACTTCTAAATCATAAATAGAATAATCATTTTCAAATTCTTTTTCAGTTTTTATAGGAATTGATATATAGAATTCAGTATTTTTTATTTTTCCTTTTAGACTATATTTATAATCTTTTAAAAGAATATTTCCAATCGCATTAATATCTATATTTAAAGTTTGTCCATCACTTACAGTAGAAATATTACTATCTTTAAATATTCCAGATAGCATTGAGTTAATTTGTGCAATTTCATCTCTATTAACTATTTGTAGTTGTACATCATCAATTTTTATTAAACTTCCGTTGGTTAATTTTTTATCATCAATTCGTTTACATTTTTTTATTATTTCACTCAAATAGGTTGAATTAGTTTCTTTAATTTCTTGGAGTTCTTTGTATTCATATGTTTTTGTTGTAGAGTTTTCGTTTGAAATTGAAGGTACAAAAGAACTTTTATCTTTGGTCATATTTCCACCTAGTGATAGAGTCATTTTTTGAGTTTCTTCATCTTTAACACTCAATTCTTCTTTTGCTTTTCTCCTATTGTTTATTAACATGCATATTTCAAATACTTTTGGATGATTAATGTAATAGATGTTAAATAAGTCATTCTTTTCCTTACATTCTTTCTTTCTGAATAGTATACTTATAAAATTATAGTTAAATAGTATTACTATTATGACAACTGCAATCCAACATAAAATTGCAACTTTATATATGATTGGTAAAAAAACACCAACTATATAAAATAAAATCATTATAAAAGCAATTTCAAATATCATTTTTAATATTTTAATCATTATTTGCATCATATCCCTCCTTTAAGAATAATTTGTTTTCTATTATATCACTTTGTTTATCTTTTTTAAATAAATACAAGGTAAAATCTAGAATAATTAGCAATTATATAGTATAATTTTATTAGTGGATTTCTTGTTTAGGTGGTGTTGTATGGAAACAATTAATAGAGAGTTAAAAGATTATATTGAACAACAAATATTACCAATATATAAAAATAATGATTCTGGTCATGGCATCGAACACATTCAGTATGTTGTTAAAAGAAGTTTAAGGTTTGCTAGTCAATATCCAAATATAAATCTTGATATGGTATATGCTATTGCTTCTTTTCATGATATAGCACATCATATAGATAAAGATAACCACGAAGTATTATCTGCTAAACTATTTTATGAAAATGAAAAAATGAAAGATTTCTTTGATGATAAACAAAGAAAAATCATAAAAGAAGCAATAGAAGATCATAGAGCATCATTAGAACATGAACCTAGAAGCGATTATGGTAAGATAATTTCATCAGCCGATAGAACAACTAGTATTGATTCTGTGTTGCAAAGAACTCATTCTTATACTACTAAACATTACCCAGATTTAGATTTATTCCAAATGGTTGAGCGTTCTTATAATCATATGTTTAAAAAGTATGGTGGTAATGGTTATGCTAAAAATTACTGTTATGATGAAGAGTATGAACAATTTAAACGAGATGTTGAAACAATTTCAAAGAATAAATGGGAGTTTACAAAAAAGTATTTGGAGGTAAACAGAATTATGGATTTAAAAGAGAAAGCAAAAATATTTGCAATAAATGCTCATATGGGGCAAACCAGAAAAAGTGAACCTGATAAACCTATGATAATACATCCTATTAGTGTAGGTATGCTATTAGAAGAATATGGCTATGATGAAGCAGTAGTAGCTGCAGGTTATTTACACGATGTCGTAGAAGATACTAAATATACTATTGAAGATATAAAAAAAGAATTTGGTGATGAAGTTGCAAATTTAGTTATGAGTGCATCAGAGCCGGATAAATCATTGTCTTGGGAAGAAAGAAAAGCGCACACTATTGAAGAAACTAAAAAGTTACCATTAAGAAATAAGCTAGTTATTTGTGCAGATAAGATAAATAATTTAGAAGATTTAATGCTTAAATTTCAGAAAAGTGGAAAAAGAGATTTTTCAGCATTTAAGCGAGGCGAAAAACAACAAAAATGGTATTATACAAGTGTATATGAAAGTTTAATTTCTGGTGAAAATGAAAATTTACCTATATTTAAAAGACTTAAAAATGTACTAGATATTGTATTCGCTGAAAAAGAAGATTTATATTTAAGAGATACTATTTTTGATGATAATAGAGAATATTATGAAAAACTAAAAAAGCTACATGCACAAAAGGTAGAATTACAAAAATTAAAAGCATTATGTGCATTATCAAAACCATTTGTTATTGAATTTAGTGGTACGCCTAGAACTGGTAAAACTACTACAATAAATAATCTATATGATTTCTTTAAAAAAGGTGGCTTTAATACTGCTATAATTGAAGAATTTACCACATCTAGATATTATAAAGAAGTATTTAAACAAAAATATAAAGATGTAAGTTCTACTGAATCAAATATGGCAATAATAGAAGAAGTTACAAGGCAATTAGAAGAGGCACTTAATTCTGGTAAAGAAATAATTCTAATTGATAGGTCTATAAATGATAGACAGATTTGGAATTATAGAAGATATATTCGTGGTGATATGCCAGAAGAACTATACGTTGAATCAAGAGAGAAGTATCGTGCATTATCGAGAAAGTTAATAGATTTTCTAGTTATTACATACGCTGAGCCGCTAATTTCATTAAAAAGAGATTATAACTCGAGTTTAGCACTGGAAAAAAGAAACTTTTTAAATATTGATAATTTAAATGAATATAATAGAAGTTTAAGAGATTTAAAGGAATTATTTGAAATGAGTGTAGATGATTCGATTTTACTAGATACAAGTTCAATGGGTATGGATGAAGTTTCTGTAGAAATTGCATCACAAATAATGCCTGCTATGAGAAAAAGATATATTAAAAGTTTTAAACAAAAATATAATTTAAAGTAATACAACCTAAAAAGGAAGAGCAACTCTTCCTTTTAAAATTACTTTATTTGGTATTAATAATAGAATTGTCTTTTTCTTTTTGGATATCTTTATCAAAATTATTAAGATTATTTTGTATGCCTTCAGCTCGTTTGGTTATCTCTTTACAATACTTATCATACTTGTAGAGTTCTTTGATTTTAGGTTTTATATCATTTATTTCGGCAAGTATTTGAGTTTGCTTTTCTTCAGTTTTTGCTCTATGATATCTTTTCCAAAGATTTTCTCTTGTACATTTTAATTCGCTTAATTCATTAAAATTATTTTTAGCAAAGTTATCTAAATCTTCTTTTGTAATAATATTATTCTCGTGCATAAATATAACTTGCTGTGAAATTTGCTCTAATTTATAAACTTCTTTTCTAATAGAGTATGGAAGATATTGTTTAGGATGATTCTTTGGGAATACTCCTAGTAGATAACAATAGTATAAATATAATCCATATATTCCTTTATGGGGTTTATTAGTCCTAGAATATTCTTCAAAGATAGATTTTTGTGGCATAGGTCTAAATACTATTTGTTTTGATAAATATAATCGTTGGTTTAATCTTTCTTTTGAATATTCTACACCAAATACATTTTCTATTCTAACTTTATCTTCACCATCTCTATAAATAGTTATTATACCATTACGAGAATAAACTTTATAACCTAATGATTTCATTCTTTCAAATAGTTGTTTTAAAGTAACTGAATAACTAATAACATTATCTAAATCTTCTTTAAGAGTTTTGTAATATTCATCGTTTGAAATACTCTTGGTGAAAGTCTTTTTATAAAACTTATCTTCATCTAATACAGATAGACCATATTCAGAGCATAATGAATCAGAAATATGTCTTATCTTTGATATATTGGTTAGGTTGTTATTATATTTCTTACCAATTTTAAAAGAAACAGAATTGATTATGAAATGGTTGTGAATATGATTAGTATTTTGATGTGTAGCCACAACCACTTCATAATCTTTAAACATTTCTTCAGCAAACTTAACACCAATCTCATGAGCAATATCTGGAGTAACTTCTCCTTCTATAAATGACTGGTAACCATGATAAGCGAGAACTCCGTCTTTCTTTCTAAATCTCTCTTTAGTGAACTCCATATCGGCACAAGGATTATCTTCATCACAATTTAAGCAACTGACATAACAAACTTTTTCTTGTTTAAAATTATAATCTTTAATAGGTTCTTCTAAATAACTATATGATTCTCTATTACCATAATCTTTATTAAGAGTCTTTTCAGGATTGATGATATAATTTATAGACTGCTTTAAATTATTCTTAATACTCCAAATTGATGTTGTCGCCATTATAGGTTTATCCTTTCTTTTAGAGTGGTGGGAGTAATACCACCTTGCTTGCTTATGACAACATCAGACATAAATTAACTCTTTTAGAATAATTTCTTCAGCAGTATTCTTATAATTATTCATCAATTTTACCCATTCAAGTTGATTATTTTCTTTATTTTTTTCAGATAGTATTTCATCGTTTTTAATATAGTTATCCATTAAAGTTTTTAATCTTTTTTCACATTCAATACTTACTGAAAAAAGATGGTTTGTTAGTTTGTTCTTCATTAAAAGTGTCTGATATAATCCTTTTTTGCGTTCCTTAATATACTCTAGTCTTAATAATCCATACTTGTTTATTTCTCCATAGTTTTGATTTTCTATCACCAAATTGGGTAATAAATAATCTCCAATTTTTTTATAATCAATATTCATAATTTAATCAAATCCTTTCTAATTTTCTAATAATTTATTTGTTTTGTAGCTTATAATTCCATATTTATCTTTAACATTATCTACTGTAATAGGAAACTTTTCTTTAAGTGAAATTGCTACAAATCTTATAATTTTTTCATTATCTTTTGGTTGATATTCTAAAATAACTTCATTAGTTTCTTCATCAATTGTTTCATACATTTCATAAAAAGATGTTTCAAAGTGCTCGTTCATTTTAGATAAATATTTATCTAATTGTTCTTCATTCATTCTGCCACCTTTTATACATTTTTCTTTATTACCAACCATAACAGGTACTGCTATATCAAAGATACCTGCATCATAGAACTTTACTAATTGTCTTATAAATCCGTTTCTAAAATTAATTTTTTCAAGAATTAAATTACCTTTACTATCTTTCTTTATCTCAATAGTATCAATAAATTTTGATATAAATTTTTGTTTTTCAGACTTGTCCATACCATTCCATTTAGTTTTTAAAACACTATTTAAAGTATCAAGTCTAATCATTTTTTCTTTTTCTAAATCTCTCTCAGCAAGTAATTCATGCGGAGAGTAGTTAAAAGTTTCTAAATTAACTAACTCTAATTTTTTACTTTCAAGGTTAGCAAGTTTATCTTCAATTAGTTTATAATCTTCTTTAAAATCATCAATTTCAACAATGCCTTTGATATACAAATTTTTAATTCTATTTCTTTGCTTTTCTAAATCTCTAATCTCTTTATCAATAGAAGTGGTATCAATATTATTAGTTTTATCTTCTAATACGGGTAGAAAGAAATTTTTAACTGCCATATCATATTCTAGTAAATCGTAGATAAAATCTCTCAATAAACATTCTACATGATCTTCATTAAAGTTGATGCGACAATGCTCGCAAGTGTAGTACATATACTTTCTTTTAGTACCACCAGAACCTTTGCATTTCATAATTCTACTACAATTAGGACATTTTAATCTTTGAAAGAAAGTATAAACTCTATCTCTAGTATAAGTCCTTTGATTTCTTTCCTTTTGCCTTTGACATTCTTCCCATTTAGCACGAGATATAATAGGTTCTACAACATTCATATACACAATAGGTTCTAAATTTTCTTGTTTACCAATTCGTTTATATTGTTCATAATCTCCCATATAGATTTTATTATCAATAATTTTTTGTATAGTTGTATCTTTCCACTTCTTTTTAGGATAAATATTGTTTTCTTTAAAGTAGTTAGCAATTTGCTGAAAACTTTTACCTTCTAAATACATATCAAATATCTTTTCTACATAGGGGCGAGTAGCATTATCTATAACCATTCTTTTATCTTCTGCACTCTTATAACCAAATGGTCGCTGCCCTGGAATATGACCCGACTTAATGGCTCCATTTAATCCAAATTTTGTTCTTTCTGATACAATTTCTATTTCTAGTTGAGATAAAACAGTAAGCATTCTTACAAAGAATCTACCATTAGCAGT
>CALXVO010000060.1 GCA_944392065.1 uncultured Clostridia bacterium
GCTGAATTCCAAAGTCTTGTTCTTTGCGTTTGAGAAAGTCTTTGCCCCACATCAAATGCTACCCCTGCATAATGTTGGCTTTGGTTTCCATGTCCACCCTCCCAAGGTCTTTTAAAAGCAAATCCTACTGGAATAGCTGAACCATAAATATATCTTTGACTGTTCCAACTTTGCATAGTTCTTTTTGTTGTCCATAAAGTAGATGAATTACTAGACCCTCTAAATTCTCTTACTCTTAAAGTTCCGTTCGTATTATATGGCATTGGTTCACTTTCGCCTCTGTAGTATGTTTCCATACGATCACTATCATTATTAAAAACTATTATCTTAGCCACAGTATTTTCCTCCTCGAAAATATTTAGTTATATTATTATATGTAATATATTTATGGAAGTTACACTAATCTCTAAGCAATTTTAGATTATTTAAGTTCTAGATATTTATATTCATAGATTTGTAAACATTATATCTTTATGTTATAATCTTTTTGGAGGTTTTTATGGAAAAAGATTTTTATGATAAACGAAATTCAAATTATTGCTATAAAGATAGCAATGTTTTAATAAATAAATTAGATGTGCATGATCAAAAAACTTTGCAAAAATATGAAGCAAAAATAACTGCTGCAAAGCTTTTATCTTTAAGGCAAAAAGGCATTATTGGTAATTTTGATATTTCGCATTTAAATAACATACATACTTATCTTTTTGAAGACATTTACCCTTTTGCTGGAAAATTTAGAAATGAAAATATTGCAAAAGGAGTATTTAGATTTGCCGAATGGGAATATATTGAACCTGAATTACAAAGACTTCTAGAACAATTAAAAAATGAAAATTATCTTAAAGGACTTAGTAAAAAAGAATTGGCTGAAAAACTTGCTTACTATTTATCTGAATTAAATGTTTTGCATCCATACCGTGAAGGTAATGGCAGAACCATAAGAGAGTTTATTAGAGAATTAGCTTTGAAAAATGGTTATGTTTTAAATTTAAGTAAAGTTTCTCCAAAAGATTTTTTAAATGCCAGTATAAAATCTATTGCAGATACCACCGATTTAACTAAGTTAATTCTTACTTGTTTAGAAGAAAAATAAGTGGATTTTTATTGAAAACACTGGACTTTTAGGCGTTTTTGTGGTATAATAGATATGTGGGTTGTTTTAAAATAAAAGCATTTTTTAAGTAAATTTCTTGCCTCTAATATACCCATAAAATTAATTTTTTCGGAGGATAAAAAAATGTTTAATGAAGAAATTTTCAAATTTGATATAAATAATATTAAAAATGATTTAGCAATGGAAGGATTGTCAATTACAGATGAAGATGTAACTTTATTTAGACAATTTGCGAATGATGAAATTGATATGTCAAACTTAATTCAAACAATAAAAAATGAAATTTTATAATATTTTACAATAATATGTCAAATAAAAAGTCAATTTTTCTATACACAAAAAAGTGGTTTTAATATTTAAAAAACCACTTTTTGTATATGTTTTTAATAGAAGTATAATTAATATTGGTATAATTTTTATTAATTTAAGTCTATAGAAGTTAACATCTATAAATTATTTTTTTCACTACCTAATTATAATCTCCCTCTCTCTATGTGAACTTTAAGTATATATAATCAAATAGTAACTACACTTCTCTACATTTTACAACCAATCTTTGTGACCCATAATTTGTACAGGTAATTAATGTTAATTCTCTAAATGCTAATTCTTTTCCATCATCTGTCAATTGACTAGTGCACCTTGTATCTGTTGGTTCAACAACATATTTATAATATACTTGATATTTTACAGTTCTTCCAGTTAAATCTTCTAGTACTACTATATCTCCATCTTCTAATTCATTTAATCTTCCAAACATTTTTCCATTTCTATAATTGTGTCCTACTATACAATAATTTCCAACTTCATTTGGTTCTAAGTTTCCCACTTCAGGCCAATATCGATTTACTGAGATTTCTAATAATTCATCCGATGTTTTAGATAAAACTGGATAACTTATTTCTATTTTAGGTATTGTGATAAAAGCGTCTACTGAATATGTTTTACCATCCACTGTAATACTTCTGTTAGAAGTATCTGCAATCTCGATTTCAGTTTCCTCTTCTGCCTCATTTGCTTCTTCTTCATTTAATACTATAATAATAGGATCATCTTGAGAAGATTTTGTTGTTCCATCTTGTGCTTGTGCTAAAATTGCTTGAGAAACTTCTTCTGATTTGTTTCTATCATATTCTGCATATATGTAATAGGACGATAATAGGCATACTAAAAGGACAGATAAAAAGAATTCTAGCTTATATAATTTCTTTTTTCTTTTTAGTTCTTTAGTAACATATACTTTTTCAGTAACTAAAATTTGATTCATCCTATTAACCTCCTCTTTTAACGTTACATAATTATTATAACATAATTTAGCTTAAAATAAAATAGTTTTATCAAAAGATATGTATTCTACGATTACTTGATAGCATTAAAATACGCTAAATTATCAATCATTTTAAAATATTGATATTAAACATTAACAGATTTATTCTCACAATCTAGTAAATTTGCCAATGTTGCAAATTGTTCGGTTGTTAATTTTTCCCCTCTTATGTCTACATCTAATCCTAAACTTTCTATAATTTTTTTTATCTTTTCTTTATCTTTAACTATTCCTGAATTACTAAGCCCATTAATAAGTGTTTTTCTTCTTTGCATAAAGCTTGCTTTAATTACTTTAAAAAATATTTCCTCATTTTTTACATCTACTTTGGGTTTTTTCCTTATTTTTAATTTTATTACTTCTGAATCAACTTCTGGAACTGGTATAAAGCTATACTTATCCACAAATACAACTTCTTCTGCCTCTGCATAGTAGTCTACACTATATGTTATAGCACCTGATAGCTTACTACCTGGTTTTGCAGTTATTCTATCTCCTACTTCTTTTTGCACCATGACTGTAATACTATCTATGCCTAATTTTTCTTCTAATAATTTCATTATAATCGGTGTTGTTATATAATAAGGAAGATTAGCTACAACTTTTACCTTTGATAACTTTTCTATATTATTCTTAATTAATTCGTGTATATTAACCTTTAGTACATCATTATTTAATAATATAAAATTATCATATAATTTAAATCTATCATTTAGTATTTGTATCATGTTTTTATCTAATTCAATTGCTACTACTTTTCCTGCATATTCCAATAGTTTGGAAGTAAGAGTTCCCAGTCCCGGTCCTATCTCTATAACTAAATCTTCTTTTTGTATATCAGATGATTCTATTATGTTTTGTATAACATCATCATCTATTAAGAAATTTTGCCCTAATTTTTTATTTGCTGATAATCGGTATTTTCCCAATATAAATTTAGTCTCTTCCAAACTATTTTTCATTTAACCATTGTCCTTTCTATTCTGTTATTTCTTGTTGCAACACCACTTCTATAACTGTTCCCTCCTCTACCGAGGTTCCTGCTGTAATATCTTGGCTTGTTACTTTTCCACTTCCAGAATATTTAATGTTTAAGTTCTTATTTTTTAATGCTGCTTTCGCTTCTGATAAACTCATTCCTCTTAGGCTAGGTACTGTTTGTGATACTCTTGTGTCATTATCTTCTGTATATAATTTAACGATAGAGCCTTCTATTAATGCTGTACCAGCAACTGGCATTTGTTCACTAACAATATCGTCATTATTTCCAGAGATAACACATTCAAAGCCTTGATTTTCTATTATTTTTTTAGCTTCAGCTACTGTTTTATTCTTTACATTCGATAAAGTTATAGTTTCTACAGAAGAATTACTATCTGTTGTGTCTGATGGAACTTCTAAATAAGGTAACACTTCTGATAAGATTTGTGAAACAACTGGTGCTGCTGCTGAGCTACCACTACGATTTTCTCCCTCTGGTCCATATAACGTAACAAGTACGACTAATTCTGGACTTTCTACCGGAGCAATAGCTACGAATGATGCAACATATACATCATCTTCACTTGTATAGTCTGGCTCAGAAGTACCTGTTTTTCCTGCGATGCTATATCCTTTTACTTGTGCATATCTACCAGTTCCACTATCAACTACTGTTTCTAGCATATCTAATAAAATATCTGAGGTTTCTTTTGAAACAACTTGTCTTACTTTTACTGGTTCTATTGTTGTAACTGCTCCTGTATCCGTATTTGTTATTTCTTTTGCAATTCTAGGTTGCATTAATACTCCATCATTTGCAATAGCAGAAACTGCAGTTATCATTTGAAGTGGTGTAACTCTAAATCTTTGTCCAAAAGACATTGTTGCAAGTTCTATACTTCCTACATTGTTTAAATCCCAAAAATATCCTGTTCTCTCTCCTGAACTTCCAGAATCTCCTATATCAGCAAATCCTGTTGTATTAAAAAATCCAAAAGCATCATAATAACGATAAAGTGTAGCTGCTCCAATCTTTTGTCCTAGTTGGATAAAAGCTGGGTTACAAGAATATTTAAGTGCATCTCTTAAACTTAATTTTCCATGTCCGGAAAGATCAGAACAGTTAATTCTAACTCCTGATATAATTTCATGTCCCTTACAATTAAATACACCAGCAGTATCTGCATCTACTGCTCCTTCTTCTAATCCAACTGCTGCTGTGATTATTTTAAATACAGAGCCAGGCTCATAGGTTGAAGTAATTGCTCTATTGTTCCATGTTTGCTGTAATAATGTGTTTTGTTCCTCTGCGGACATATCTTTCCATTCGTCTTCTGGTATATAATCAAGAGTAAATGGATTATTCAAATTATAGTCTGGATATGTAGCCATAGCTAAAATGTCACCCGTGTTTGGATCCATTATTATTACATTGCCACCATCCTTGCAATTATTTTCTTCGCAAGCTTGTTTTAAATATTTCTCTGCCACCGCTTGTATATTTGCATCTATTGTAAGCGTAATATCATTTCCATTTTGTGGTGCAATATATGTTTCATCTTCATATGGTATTAAATCTTGTACCGCATCTTGTGCTGATGTTACTTTTCCAGGTGTTCCTGTTAAAATATCATTCCATTTTAATTCCAAGCCCCATAATCCCTGATTATCTGTTCCGCAAAAACCAATTAAACTTGATGCTAGATTATCATATGGGTAATATCTTTTTGTATCCTCATCTATATTTATTCCACTATAGATTTCATTTTGCTCCATCCAAGTTTCTAATTCTTCTATTACATCACTTTCAACTTTTCTGGCAATCGTTACATTTGTACTAGTACTTGAGACTTTTTCTAAAGTTTCTTCATAATCTAAATCAAATATATCTGAAAATGCCTTTGCAACTTTTTCTTTGAGTTCCTTAGTCTTAACCTCGTCAATCTCATCACTTTTTTCTTTTTCCACTATTATTTTAGTTGGGTCTATACTTACAGTATCTACCTGTGCACTTCTAGCTAAAGCTTTTCCTGTTGAGTCATATATGGTTCCTCTTTTAGAACTAATGGTTTTACTTGCAGTCAATTGTCTATACATCGATTCTTTAAGTTCTGAACCTTGCACTATTTGAAGCCAACCTATTCTAAATACTAGTAATATTAAAATAAAGAAAAAAACTATTAGCATTCTTCCTAATCTATCATTTACGGTAAATACTTTTTTTACTTTACTTGAATTCTTATTTCTCTTTAATTTATCTACATTCGTTCTTTTACTATTTTTCAACTTTAGTATCATCCTTTCAAAGAATATTTGCTTTTTTATTCAAGTATAATTATCCTATTTTATAGAAATATTTTATATTAATTCACATAAAAAATCAAGGTAATTTACGGAAAATACATAAAAATAGACTTCTATTTAAAGAAGTCTATTTTTTAATATAACTAATTAACTATTAAAAATTTTGTCAAACTCTTCTCCATCAATTTTTTCTTTTTCTAAAAGAACTCCTGCTACACTATGAAGTTTATCTATATGCTCTTTTAGAATTTCTTCTGCTCTAAAATATGCAGAATCTATTATCTTTTTAACTTCTTCATCAATAATTCCTGCTGTTTCTTCTGAATATTCTTTAGATTGAGCAAAATCTCTTCCTAAAAATACTTCCTCTTGGTTTTGACCTAGAGTTATAGTTCCTACTCTTTCACTCATTCCATATTTAGTAACCATTGCTCTTGCGATTTTCGTTGCTCTTTCTATGTCATTACTTGCTCCTGTAGAAATATCATCTAATATAAGTTTTTCTGCCACTCTACCACCAAGAAGAGATATTATATTTTCTACCATTTCTGTTCTAGACATAAATGACTTGTCTTCAGTAGGTCTATACATAGTATAACCACCTGCCATACCTCTTGGCACAATCGATATTTGGTGTACTGGATCTTGTGTTGGCAAAAATCTACTCACAACAGCATGCCCAGCTTCATGATAAGCAACTAGTTTTTGTTCCTTGTCGCTTCTTACTCTGGTTCTCTTTTCAGGTCCCATTGTTACTTTTACCATAGCATCTTCAACTTCTTGCATTCCTATTTCACGTAAATTTCTTCTAGCTGCTAAAAGAGCCGCTTCATTTAATATATTTTCCAAGTCTGCACCTGAAAATCCTGATGTATTTTTTGCTATTGTTTTTAAGTCTACATCAATTGCTAATTTTTTCTTTCTACTATGAACTTCTAGTATTTGCTCTCTTGCTTTTACATCTGGGCTTGAAACTACTATTTGTCTATCAAATCTACCTGGTCTTAGCAATGCTTTATCTAGTACATCTGGTCTGTTCGTTGCAGCTAAGACGATAACACCTTCATTGGCAGAGAATCCATCCATTTCTACAAGTAATTGGTTCAAAGTTTGCTCTCTTTCATCATGTCCTCCGCCAAGTCCAGCACCTCTTTGACGTCCTACTGCATCAATTTCATCTATAAATACTATACATGGAGCTTTTCTCTTAGCTTCTTCAAATAAATCCCTTACACGAGATGCACCAACACCAACAAACATTTCCACAAAATCAGAACCACTTATTATAAAGAATGGTACTCCTGCTTCTCCTGCAACCGCTTTTGCAAGAAGCGTTTTACCAGTACCCGGTTGACCTACTAATAGTACACCTTTTGGTATTCTAGCACCCATATCTGTAAATTTCTTAGGATTTTTTAAAAACTCTACAATTTCTTCTAATTCTTCTTTTTCTTCATCTACACCTGCTACATCATCAAAAGTTACTTTGTTTTTATCTGCTGGGTTCATCATTCTAGCTCTACTCTTACCAAAAGACATTGTTTTGCTACCACCATTATTTCCCTGTCCTCCGCTCATAAATAAAAACCAGAAAACTAGAAAAATTATTAATAATCCAAATGGTGTAAGTAAACTTAGAATAAACATCCATACAGATTCCGATTTTTCAGTAACAGTTATGGTTCCAGCACTCATACTTTGTTGTAAATTATTCATTAAATTATCAATACTAGGAATATTTACTTGCTTAATAAAATTTTCATCTTTTAATTTTACCTCTGCAGTCGTTCCATCTGCTGAAATTTCTATCTCTGCAACTGTACCTTCTTCTATTTTCTCAATCAATTCTGAATAGGCAAGTTTATTATTACTATTA
>CALXVO010000061.1 GCA_944392065.1 uncultured Clostridia bacterium
GGCGGAGACATGGGTTCGATTCCCGTCGGGGTCACCAAAATGCCACTTTAGCTCAGTTGGTAGAGCAACTGACTTGTGGGATAGATAAAACTTTAGTTTTATTTTGAACTATCTTGCACCTATATGTGGAAACATATATAGTGGACACCGCTAATTCGGGGAAGACTAAGTGAAAATATGTTAATCCCGAGCTAGAAGATGAATAATCTTTAAGTGTAGAGACTTTATACGGTGTACCTAAGGCATAAGCTATGGTAAAGAGAAAGTCCAGACTACAAACACTTTTTAGTGGTAATGAAAATTATAGTAGTATGAATCAGTAGGTCGTCCGTTCAAGTCGGACAAGTGGCTCCAAAATTTAAAGAATTAGTTTTATACTAATTCTTTTTTTGAAATGGTGATTATATGTTTTGTTTAAATTGTAACAAAGAAATTTTATTGTGTCCTAATTGTCATTCATTAACACCAACTTACAAAGGAGCGAATTTAAATCATGGTAGAAAATCAAGAAAAAAATATAGTAAATAAAGTAGTAATAGTTACAGGAGGTTCAAGAGGAATCGGAGCCGAAATTGTAAAGCAGATGGCGAGATTAGGCTATACTGTAATTTTAAATTACAATAATTCAGAAAATTGTGCCAAAAATGTGGAAAACGAACTTAAAAATGAGGGAATTACTGTAGATATTTTCAAAGCAGATGTATCTAAAAAAGAAGAAGCAGTAAATTTAATACAATTTGCTTTAAATAAATATGAAAAAATAGATGTACTTGTAAATAATGCAGGGATTTCACAAACAAAGCTATTTACAGAAATAACAGATGAAGATTGGCAAAGAATGATGGACAATAACTTAAACTCTGCTTTTTATTGTACAAGGGAGGCAGTAAAAAATATGGTACATAATAAGCAAGGGCTAATTATAAATATATCATCCATATGGGGGATTACTGGTGGAAGTTTAGAAGTTCATTATTCTACAGCGAAGGCAGGGCTAATAGGTTTTACCAAAGCCTTAGCTAAAGAACTTGGTCCATCTAATATACGCGTAAATGCAATCGCTCCTGGAATTATTGATACAGATATGAACAAAGAATATTCTAAAAAAGAAAAGGAAGATATTAAAGAAGAAATTCCGCTTGGAAAAATAGGAACAAGTAAAAATATTGCAAAATGTGTTGCTTGGCTTATTGAGGATGACTATACAACTGGAGAGGTTATTTCTATTAATGGCGGATGGCATATGTAATTCTATGAAGAATTATATGTTGGCAAATTTAGAAATTTTGTTATAAATCCATGTTAGAATTTTATATCTATTTACACATTTGAATAAATTTTTTACAATTCACAGTTGCATTTTGTCTGAGTAATGTATGTTTTAATTTTATGTTGGAGCGCTTAAGGTGGGGACCGACAAGTTTACAAACTGTTAAAATGAACGAATGTGAATTTTATACAGTTTGTACGCAGTTGGGGGCCGGAAACATAAAATTAAAACATACATTACTCAGATATTTTAAAACAAGCTGTGAATCGTAACATAAATTTACCAATAAAAACTATTTAACAGCAAAACAAAACGCTTTATATTTTAACAATATAAAGCGTTTTAACAATAAAAGAATATATATGAAAGGAGTTTTGGTATTGCAATGAAAAACAATACAAAACAGTCTAGCCAAATTTTATAAATAAACTATAAATTTAATTTATAATAGTATTTTACTTTATATATTAAATCTATAAAGTGATTAACTATTCTTCGTTTTTTACTTTTCTTTTATAGTTACCGGAAATTATTTTTGGTAAATAAGTTATTATCTTATAAACTGCTATACGTAATTTTTTACTCCATAAATAGGTTTTTCTTAATTTACGAGGAGAACTTATATTAGCTTCATCTTTTACTACTAATGCAAGTTCAGATTTTTCAATAGGGAAAATATAATTTTGCCCTTCATTATTATCCCATTCATTATTTGCATTTCTAAAACATAAATTTAGAGTTTCATCAGAGATTAATTCGATTTCAGCTTGAAATCCTAATTCTGTTTTTTCCATTTTTATTTCATTTAAGTTATTCCAACTGTTTCCAAAGCCATAATGAACAAAGACTTCTTCAGATTCGTCTTGAAATAATTTTCCAGTATAAGAAATCTTAACTATGCTATTTTCTATTAGTTTATCGGTATTAAAAAATATGTTTTTTACTAATTCCATTTTTATCTCCTTTATCTCTTGTTAATTACATCTATAATATAACAAATTATATTATTAAAATACAAAATATTCAATAGTTTTTACAAAAAAAATTAAAATTTTTAAAATATCAAGCCTGTATTTGTGCCGATAACTTTTCCTATAATATTGTACTGGTCATTTTCTTCAAGAGGAATATCACTAAAATCTTTATTGTCAGCCCTTAAAACTAAAGAATTTTTTCTTATAACATATCTTCTTATCAAAATTTTGCCATTATATTCAAAAACACCAATATCTTTATTTTCTAATGGAGTATTAAATTCAACAAAAGCATATACCCCTTTTTCTAGTCTAGGTTCCATTGATTTATCTTCTACTTTAAATGCAAGAGAAGCACTGCCCAAATCTGCGGGGCACTCTATAAAAGAATCAAGAGAACTTACAGCCAAAACTTTATCATAAGAGATATGTTCTGGCATTTTATTTGATTTTTGTTCTTCTGTAAAAACTTTATCATATGTATACATTAATGGTTGATATGGAATCTCTAAAGCTCTACAAATAGATTTTAATGCTCTATGGCTTGGATTCCTTTCTTCATTTTCTATATGAGCAATATGCCCAATATTAATATTAGTACGTCTGGAAAGTTCCGATTTAACTACATTTTTTTCTTTTCGAGCTCTTGAAATCATATCACCAATCATTTGTATCAACCTCTCTAAAAAATTTATTTAAATTATACATAAAAAATAAAAAAATGTCTAGCGAAAAAGAAAAAAAGATGTTGTAAAAAAAAATATAGTATGGTAATATATTTTTGAAAATCTGTATAGAATAAAATAAAAGGAGAAGTAGATTTTATGAATGAAAATGAACAAGAAAAAGATGATATAAAAAACGAAAAACAAGAACAAGAAATAGAAGAAAATTCTACAGATATTATTAAGAAAACAAAAAGAAATATTAAAATTCCTATAATTGTAATTTCAGCATTGATTATAATATTGCTAATATTATCTGTTATCTTCGCCTTGGTAAATATAAATAATGAAAAAATATTGGCAAACATTTCTGTAATGGGAATAGATGTTAGTGATATGACACAGGACGAAGCAAAAAAAGCAGTTAATGAAGTAATAGATATAAAATTATCGGAAGAAATGACATTAAAAAAAGATGATTATGAAACTAATCTAAATGCAACTCAATTGAATGCTGTTTTTGATGTAGATACAGCAATAAGCCAAGCATATAATATTGGCAGAGAAGGAAATATTATAACAAATAACTATAACATATTATATACAATACTATTTGGAAGAGAAATTGACTGCAACTTAAATTATAGTGAAGAAACATTAGATGAAAAAATAGATGATATTTCTTCTAAATTACCAGGAGCGATAGTAGAGAATAGCTATTATATAGAAGATGAAAATTTAATTATAGTAAGAGGTTCAGAAGGACTTTCAATTAAAAAGGAAGAATTAAAAAATACAATTATAGATGCAATTAAAAATGTAAATATTAAATATAACATAATTACAATACCAACAGAAACTCTAGAACCACAAGAGATAGATTTGGAAAAAATAAGAAATGAAATATATAAAGAACCACAAGATGCATATGTTTCAAAAAATTCAGAAACAGGTAAGGCAGAAGTTCATACACATGTAAATGGTATAGACTTTGCAATATCTAAAGAAGAAGCAGAGGAAATTTTATCAGATGATAAAAAGGAGTATATCATTCCACTTAAAATAACCGTTCCTAACACAAAAATAGAAGATTTAGGAGAAGAAGCATTTCCAGACAAACTTGGGACATATGCCACTAGATATGATCCAACTAATAAAAATAGAAGTAACAATATAACTATTTCAGCAGAAAAAATAAATGGAACTGTTGTTATGCCAGGGGAAACATTTTCTTACAATCAAATTGTGGGAGAAAGAACAATAGCAACAGGTTACAAAGAAGCTGGTGCATATGCAGGTGGAAGAGTAGTTCAAGATGTAGGCGGAGGAATTTGTCAGACATCATCAACACTATATAATGCAGCATTGCTTGCAAACTTGGAAATTGTAGATAGAAGTAACCATCAATTTTTAACATCATATGTTGCAGCAGGAAGAGATGCAACAGTAAGTTGGGGTTCAATAGATTTTAAGTTTAAAAATAATAGATCATATCCTATTAAAATTGAAGCAAGTGCTAAAAATGGTGTTTGTACTATGAATATATATGGAATAAAAGAAGAGACAGAATATGAAGTGGTTATACAATCAGTAGTACTTTCCTATATACCATATACTACTAAATATGAGAATGACTCGAGTTTAGAAGAAGGAAAAGAAATAGTTGAACAATCTGGATACACTGGTTGTACAAGTGAAGCATATAGAATACTTAAATTAAATGGAGAAGTAGTTTCTAAAACATTACTTTCTAAAGATACGTATGATCCAATGACTAGAATAATAAGAAGAGGAACAAAAAAGACGCAGGAAACAAGTAGTCAAGTTTCAACTGAAGAAGAGACAGAAGATAATCAAAGTAATAATATAAATCAAGATGGCACAGAGTAGTAACTTATATAAAAAGTACTAAATTAAAATATCATATAAAAACATATAATATTTAAAGTGCACCAAAATACTAGAAAAAAATCTAACATTTGAGGTGCACTTGAAACTTATAAAGTTTCTCTACTAAAAATAGAACTTAAACTAATTAACACTATCTATTAAAGATAAGAAGTTGTCAGGCTGAAAATAAAACCAAAATAAATTAATAATCCGATAATAATGGCGATAATGCAAATTCCTAAAAAAGAAAATCGAAAAAAATTAAAAATTCTATTAAAAAATCTAGAAAAGCGTTCTGCTCCTTTAAAATTCTCTTCATTAAATTCTTTATACTTTTGCATTTCTTCCCACTTTTTTTCATTCATTTTTTCTTCCCATTTTCTTTGAAACATATCTTACCCCTTATATTTTTCTACTAAAAATATAGTACCATAGAAAAGCAGGAAATACAATTAGTAATTGAAAAATAATTTAGCATATGTTAGTATTAATAAAAAGAAAGAAGTAAGGTAAGAGATATTTTTATGGAAAGGGATAAATTACAATAAAATCATAAGAAAATTTATAATTTATAAAAAATTCATAAAAAAATATATCAATATAAATATGAATTAAAAGGATTTAAGTTATAAAAGAGCTGGAGGCAAACACCCCCAGCATTTTTCATGAAAGATTTTCTTTTTTCTTGTGTACCATAGAGATTGGAAGCGCAACTAACATTACAATACAACTTGTGGCAGCCATTACACTCCAAGTTAAAGCTCCGAATATAAGACCACAAATGTAAAAACCCATTTTATGGCTTTCTATATATTCCTCTTTTGAAGAATAGTTAGGTTCTTTACTCAAAACCTCAAAATCTTTTCCTATAACATTATCAGAAATCCCATCATGAGATTTATAGGCACTTTCAGAATATGCTTCTAAATCCTCTCCATGATTATACATCATAATATTATAGTAAATCAAACTGCTGAATAGTGTCACAACAACAAGAGAAATGAGCAATACTTTAGAAATTAGACGATTGCTTTTTTTGTTAGGTGGACTCAAAGCCCAATCACAATAATACCGTTTTTCTTTCATAAATAAATCCTCCTTTACAATAATCATTGTTAAAAGTTACTATATTCAAAACTTGCTTATTAGCAAGATAATTAAATTATGTGAATATTTTACCATGTTTTACATGATTTTTCAACAAAAATACTTTTTTGTTTTTGAATTTTTCCTTAATTTTTTACACTATTAAACAAATATAGAGTAACTTTATTTCTTTCAACTTGTTCCATTTCCATTATTTTAGCCATTGTGAACATTACAAGTTTATATTTAGCAAAATTTATAGAGTAGTTCTATATTCTTCGTCAACTTCTTTTTTTATCTTGTATTTGTGTTAATGTAGTTTTAGTAAATAACTTTGATTTTTATTTATGAAAAATGAACTTATAAAAATAGAAATAATAGTTAAAGATACATCTATAAGTGTTATTAGAATTGATAAAACAGATTTTATATCATTAACTGATTTAGCTAAATATCAAAATTCAAGCGATCCATCTTTTACCGTAAAAAACTGGTTAAGAAGAGTTAGTACAATTGATTATATAGGGCTTTGGGAACAATTACATAATCCTAGTTTTAATTTGGTCGAATTCGACCAAATTAAAACTGAATATGGAAAAAATTCTTTTGCTATGTCGTCTACACAATGGATAAAAAGAACAAATTTTAAAAACTCTTTTTTAATCTTTATAAAATAGGGGGTTTCCTTGAAATTACGCAAAAAAATACAGATTAGAAATTTGATTTCTAACCTGATATCTTGGTGCGTTAGCGGTGGTTATTTGCGAAAAAAGATACTCCCACTATTGCACCGATTCCGATTATCGACTGTAAATACATTTTAGCATACTTTTTACAAAATGTGTACTATTTTTTTATTTTTTCTGTAACTATTTGGATATTTATGATAAAATATTTAAAACTGAATAATATAAAGGAATGGTGAAAAATTGAAAAAGTTTGTTGTTATTTTTCTGTTTACAAAAGATTATAAAAAAGTATTAATGGTAAAACGAAATAAACCACCCTATAAAGGTTGCTGGAATGGAATCGGAGGAAAAATAGAAGAAAATGAAACTGAAATTCAAGCAACAATAAGAGAATGTTATGAAGAAACAGGAATACAATTAAATAATCCTAAACTACTTATAACTTATTTATATCCTGAAACAAATAAAATGAATAAAGGAACAAATTTAAGTGTTTTATATGATTTTATAGATGAAGTTCCTGTAAAACCAAATTATGAAGGTATATATGAATGGAAAGATATTAAATTTGCTTTAGATTTTAATAATAGAAGCTTAGCTGGACTTGCAAATATAAGTCAATTTGTAAAAGAAATTTTTGATATAGAAGATATCCAAAAATTCTATGAATAGGAAGT
>CALXVO010000062.1 GCA_944392065.1 uncultured Clostridia bacterium
TCGCTAATTTGTTTGCGACAGCAAGGTACAAAAAAATTTGAAAAATATACATACTACTAAGACGTATACTACAAATTCACGCTGAACAGTAACAATTTATTTTATAAAATCATTCCACACAGAGATAATAAGTATAATTTGCAATACCAAAATCACAGGAAATCCTACTGAAAATCTTAATTTCTTCGTTTTATGCCTAAAAGTATACATTCCTGCTATTGCTCCAATACTTCCACCTATTATGGCTAGTATAAGTAAAGTTTGCTCTGGTATTCTCCACTTGCCATATTTCGCTTTACGTTTATCAATATACATCGCTAAAAATGCTATTAAATTAATTATCACTAAATAAATTATAAAATATTTTAACATGTTTTTCCTTTCAAAAATATATCATGTATTCCAATAATAATAATCTAAAATGCGCAGAAGGGGTGCATCCCCAATTGCGCATAAAATTACTTTAATGGTTCTCTTTCCTCTTTGTAAATTCTAAGCTTTACAAGTATGTTATAAATTTTTGTTCCATATGGAATCATCATAATATCTTCCTTGGTTAATGCTTTTGTAAATAATATTAGTAAGCAGTAAGTAATTGCACCTAATAAAATAGAAATAATTGTGCTTACCGTATTTCCTAAGAAGCTACTAAACAACCTATATCCAAAGAATACAATAATTCCCATTCCGATAGCAGATACCACTGGTTTTAAAATATGTGTTTTAAATTTGATATGCATATTTACGCATCTGTTCATTACATTGTAACAAATGAAGAACACAATTACTTGATATACAAAAGAACTTATTGCTGCTCCATAGATTCCTATATTAGGATTGCTAATTAATATCATATTTAAAATAAATTTAATTACTGCTCCCAATCCTGCTGCTATTGCTGGTATTTTGGATTGATTTACTCCATAAAGTCCCCCTGTTAAGGTTTGAGACAATGCAGTAAGTATCATAGAAACAGAGGCAATCATAAATACTCCAGCACCATCATATGCTGTTGGATATAGCATTCTTAATATTGGTTCTGCTAATGCAATAAATCCAAGTGCACAAGGCAAGATGATAATTAAAGAAGCGAAGAAAGAAAACGATAATCTTCTGGATGCTGTCTTTCTATCTTTAATTGCTAGTGCTTCTGATATAGCAGGTGTTAATGCTGTTGAAAATGCTAAGTTAATAGCAAGTGGGAAACTTACTAAAGTGTCTACTTTAGATAATATTCCTGTTGCAGACATTGCAGCTTCCTCTAAGGCTTCTTTTGCCATACCAGTATTTTGTAATGAAATTTGAATACAGTTACTTACCGTTGCTGTATCTATTACTCCACTAATAACCGAAATTAGTGAACTTACTGTAATTGGTATGGAGATTCCTAAAATAGTTTTCAATAATTCTTTGTCCGATTTTTTTCTTTCTGGAGATTCAATCGAATCTTTGGTACTAAGCTTATTATGTTTATAGTACATAAGCAAGTATGCAAAGGTAATCACAATGGCACAGGTAGTAGAAAGATTTCCTGCTGCAGCCATAATATATGGATCTTTTCCAATACAAGCATACACAAAAGTGATAGAAAGCACGCAATTTAAGAATTGCTCTAGTGTTTGTGATACACTAGTTGGCTTCATGTTTTGCTGTCCTGAGAAATATCCTCTATATACTGCGGACATTGCTACGAATAAAATAGCAGGTGACAATACTTTCATTACATAGGCCACATCTGGAACATTTAAAATATTAGTTGCAATAAAATCTGCTCCTAAGAATAATCCTATAGATAATACTAGTCCTATGGTTGTAAAGAATTTGAAGGCAACTCTAAAAATTCTTTGTGCACCTTTGGTGTCTCCTATTGCTATTCTCTCTGAAACCAGTTTTGATATAACACTTGGAATACCAATAGAAGAAAGAGTAAGCAACAAGGCATAAATTTGATAACCTGCCGAATAGTATCCAAGCCCAGTATCTCCAAAACCTTCAATATTTGTTATTACTAATTTATAGATTAATCCCAACACTTTTATTAATAATTGTGAACATATTAGAATCACAACATTTTTCATAAAAGAATTAGCTGTTTTCTTCAATCTTTTTCCTTTCAATTTTTTCTCCTAATAAAGTAAATTTTTCTACTATTCATGTTTGTTTTTTGTTGTAGCAATGTATATTTTAAATTTATGTTGGAGTGCTTAAGGTGGGGACCGACAAGTTTACATTTAAGAGAAGTGAGATATGTGATGTGTGATGTGAACGATTATAATAAAATGTGTTACACATCTCATGTCCCATCTCTCATTTCCCATAGTACAGTTTGTACGATGCCAAAGGGCCAAAACATAAATTTAAAATATACATTGCTACAACATCTTAGAACAAGTTATGAATTATAATGTCAATTTTCTACTCCTTAAATATTAAATTTCGGCATCATACCAATTTTATTTGGTGTATGCTCTGGAAGTTGATATATATCATGCCCAGGAAATTCATTTCCTTCTACAAAAATTGGGCCGTCCGGTGTAAAACAAACATCCCAACCAATATACCCCATTTGTGGTACTACTTTAGCCGCTTCTTTACACATTTCTATTGCCTTATCCCAATCTGGAAATTTAAATCCTTTTATTTTAGCTCCTGTTTGTGGATGTGTTTCATATAAATTTTTCTTTTTATCAATAGCTCTATCTATTACTTCTCCAGTAACTTCATTTACTGGAGCTACCATTCCACCACTATTAAAATTATCTACGAATTTTCCATTTCCAATTCTAAAATAGGCACAAATAACATGAGCTACACCATCTTTTAAAATGGTAACGACTCTTACTGTGTTTATCGCATCTGGATAAATTGCTGCAACTGCTGGATGTTGTTTTATTACTTCTTCTAATTCAAAATTGTTATTTCCTTCTACTAATTTATTATATACCTCATCTAAAGAATTATAATCCTCTGTATTTATTTTTTCTATTCCATGTCCACATCCGCCATCTACTGGCTTTGCCATAAATTCATGATGTCTTTCCATAAATGCAATAATATCTTCTTTAGGTGTACCTTTTACATTAATCCAATCACGTTTTACGTAATCTTTAAATAATTCATTGAATTCATTCTTATTTTCAAATAGATGAAAATATGATTTATCATTATATTTACTTACTATATCATTATTTCTTCCTCTTGTAATATATGTATCACGTTGTGCTGGTGTTAGATTATACATTTCAAATAAATCATAATCCATATATCCTGCGCCATATTTTCTGGCACATCTTTGCATATCCCATAAAAGATATAATTTTGATTTTCCTGTTTTTTCATGAATAGAATCTATTTTTTCAAACATTGCTTTTTTATCCATTGTTTTTAATCTTTTAAAAATATATTTTATATTGCCCACTACTTTATCCTCCAAATACTTATTTTTCTAGTTGTTACCAATTTACAGCTTTTAAAGTATTCTATTAAAATCCGTTCCATCTTGCTGTCACATATATTTTGTACTCTCCATGTTTTTGAGTAAAAAACATATGCGACACGTGGAGCTCCATGAGTGAAAATAATATTTTTTTGCTTTTCTTTAAATATATGAACAAGCTGTAAATTGTAGATTTTCTTTTAAAACTCAAGTTTTTTTTGTATCCAATCTTCAAGTTCTTCAATCTTAACTCTAACTTGCTCCATGGTGTCTCTATCTCTGATGGTTACAGATTCATCTTCCAATGTATCGAAATCTATTGTTACACAATACGGTGTACCTATTTCGTCTTCTCTTCTATACCTTTTTCCAATACTTCCTGCCTCATCATAATCACACATAAATTTTTTCGATAACATACCATACACTTCTTCTGCTTTTTCACTTAGCTTTTTCGATAATGGAAGTACTGCCACTTTATATGGAGCAATTGCTGGATGTAAATGTAACACTGTTCTTACATCTCCTTCTGCAATTTCTTCCTCTTCATATGCATTACATAGAAAAGCTAAAGCTACTCTATCACATCCAAGAGATGGCTCAATACAGTATGGTACATATTTTTCGTTTGTCTCTGGGTCTAAGTATGTCATGTCTTCTTTTGAATGTTCCATATGTTGTTTTAGATCATAATCAGTTCTATCAGCTATCCCCCAAAGCTCACCCCAACCAAATGGGAATGCATACTCAATATCAGTAGTAGCTGCACTATAAAAAACAAGCTCCTCTTTTGAATGATCTCTTAAACGAATATTTTCCTTTTTCATTCCTAAGCTAATAAGCCAATTTTCACAAAAATCTTTCCAATATTTAAACCAATCCAAATCGGTTCCTGGCTTACAGAAAAATTCTAATTCCATTTGTTCGAATTCACGTGTCCTAAAAGTGAAATTTCCAGGAGTAATTTCATTTCTAAAAGCTTTACCCACTTGTGCAATACCCATTGGTAATTTTCTTCTTGTGGTACGCATTATATTTTTAAAATTAACAAAAATACCTTGTGCAGTCTCTGGCCTTAAATAAATTTCTGCCTTGCTATCCTCAGTAACTCCTTGGAATGTTTTAAACATTAAATTAAATTTACGAATATCGGTAAAATTTTCTTTCCCGCAATTAGGACATGGTATATGATTTTCTTTGATAAAATTCATTAATTCTTCATCACTCATACCATCTGCAATCATATCTTTCCCTTGTTCGTGTGCCCATTCTTCAATTAATTTATCTGCTCTATGTCTTGTTTTACATTCTTTGCAATCTATTAGTGGGTCAGAAAATCCTCCAACATGACCTGATGCCACCCAAACTTCAGGATTCATCAAGATGGCTGCATCTACTCCCACATTATATTTGCTTTCTTGAATGAATTTCTTTCTCCATGCATTTTTTATATTATTTTTTAGTTCTACTCCTAAAGGTCCATAATCCCATGTATTTGCTAATCCTCCATAAATTTCAGAACCCGGATATATGTATCCTCTATTTTTGCATAAGCTTACTATTTTATCCATTGTCAACTTTTCCATTATTAATCTCATTCCTCTCTAAGGCACAAACATAATTAGAAAAGAATTAAATTTTGAGCAGTCAAAACAAGCTTGAATTTTATGAGACATACTTATTGTTACCTACATTAAATCTCAAATGAAGTTTGACATAGCCAAAATTGTAATCATTTTTTCAACATTGAGCCTCACATTTTAATACTAGTATAGAATGAATATGGCTTAAATTTTGTATAATCTAGGCAATTTAAGATTCTATAAATTCATTTAATACTAGTCTCTTTTTTATACTTGTAAATTTTATCAATATATTGGGTAAAAGTCAAGGAAATTTGAGTGGTTTTACCATGGTATAGTAACAGCTCAGGTGGTAAACCTGTTTAATAATATAGATTATTTATTTATTTTTGATTATCACTTAAAATTTCGTTACTATAATTTAAAAAAGTAGGTAAGCGAACAACAAAAAGTAGCACATCGCCGACATAATTTCGTCATTTTTGTGCTACTTTTCATATATATTTTTTCGATTACTGGGCGATATTTTGTACCTTGCATCTGGTAATCTATGTGTGGTATTAAAGTGCCTGGTATTAAGTCTTTACATCAGAGGTCTATGTGTTTGCCCACCAGTCGTCGTCCAAATTTCTTCTTCTTGATCTTCTATTTTTTGTACTTGATCTATTGTAACATCAGATTTCAGAACTACCACAGGGCGTACCGCATATTCCACCGCATCCCAGTCGCCGTTTGTACAGAAGAGCTCGACACTTTGTGAGGATGCAATTCCACCATTACGCACAACCCCTGCGCTAATGTAAGCCCCAGAATCTGAACTTGGCAAACATAGTGGAGATGCAATCCAGTAAGATTTGGAGTATCTACTTGATAAGGTTGTTCCTGCAAATAACATATCCCACACTCTTTCTGGTACGTATTCTGCTCGTGTTTCGCCATCCGTTGTATATGCAATCATATATCCCTCTAATTTTACACTATCTCCCGCTGTGGCTAGCTGTGGTGGATTTGTTAATGTGTAATCTCCATCTTCATAAGTATAACTTCCATCTAATACTTTATATCCTATTATAGTTTCACTATTATTTAATGTTATTATACCCATCTCAATGTCTCCATCCTGTATGGGCATTACTGTTGCTCCTAGTACATTTTCTATATCCTCTATTGTTATACTTCTTGTTTCTTCTGCTAATGTACTATTATGGTATAATCCACTTATTTTATTTAGTACTGTTACACAATTTGCTGCTCCTGCAGATGCCTCTAGTACTAAATATGGATCAGCCCCATCAGCTTTTATAGGACTTCCTGTTGTTAATAGCACATGCTCTCCATCTTCGCTTAAACCAAGTACTCTCCATGTGGTATTTGAATTCTGACTAAATGTTTGGTCTGTTCCTTCTCTTCTATTTGCAAGATTTGCGAAGCCAGTTTCTTCTCTTCCCACTGTTACAGGGTCATGTGCATCTGGTGTGTAGCTCACATAATCTCCTACAGATATCCTTCCATCTTTTAATGCTTGTACTAATGTGTTCCTTTCGTTTATTAGTTCATCTAGATAACTCTCCACATTTGCCATTGATTCATCTGTGTATGCTGTATCATTTGCGTAGTAGTCTCTTGCATCTTCTGCCCTTCTTATTAATCCATTGCTTCCAAATGCAAAGTTTATTGCTACTGTGGCTAAGATTATTAGGATAATTATTGTGCTAATGTTCTTTTATGATAAAGTTTTTAGCACACTTTGTCTATATTTTCTTTGTTATCATTTTTTACC
>CALXVO010000063.1 GCA_944392065.1 uncultured Clostridia bacterium
ATTAGTAATGAGACATTACAAAGGATTCTTAGAATAAGAAAATTTAGTATTACAATTCACATATTGAAGTTGTTAATACAAACTCAGTTTCAGCTTGATGGGACATATGTTTTATATTCTACATAGATTAAAATAGAAAATATATGTACCAAATGGAACTATGTATGTAAAATATTATAATTTCCATTTTTTTGAGAAGAATAGAATGTGAATTGTAAAAAAAATATGGTAATCAGAGGATAAAATAGTATGTTAATTTTTCCTCTGATAACTTGCGTAAAAGTATATAACAAAATTAAGTTAATGATAATATAGGAATATAGTTAGAAGAACTTACGAATTAAGAGTCTTTATAACTTACTTTTTCCTAGAAAGGATGAACGTTAAATGTACATAGTAATGCTAGGAGCTCCAGGAACTGGAAAGGGAACTATTGGAAAAATATTATCACAGGATTTAAATTTAAGTGCTCTTTCTACTGGAGATATATTTAGAGAACAAATAAATAAAAGAACAGTGCTTGGAAAGAAAATACAAAGTTACATAGAAAGTGGAAATTTAGTACCTGATGATGTAACTATAGAAACTGTAAAATCAAGATTATTAGAAGATGATGTAAAAGATGGTGCAATCTTAGATGGATTTCCAAGAACGGTTGCACAAGCAGAAGCTTTAAGGATATTTTTAAAAGAAAATAGACCACAAGCTAAAAGAGTGGCAATAGAATTAGATGTGCCAGATGATGAAATAATTAGAAGAGTAGTAAATAGATTGATTTGTACAAATAAATCTTGTGGGGCAATATATAACAGAGAAACAAAACCACCAAAACAAGTAGGAATATGTGATATTTGTGGAAGTGAACTAAAAAGAAGAAAAGATGATAACGAAGAAACAGTAACAAAAAGACTTGGAATTTATCATCAGAATTCAAAAGATTTAATAGATTTTTATAGGAAAAATAATGCTCTATATTCAATATATCCAAAAGAACTTGATGTAGCTGTAAAGAATATAAAAGAATTTTTAGAAGAATACAGAAGGAAGTAATAGTGTGAAAAACAAGTTTTCCACACTATTGAGACGATTTATATCGCCCTCAAAATTCTAACGAATTTTGAGATGGCTAATTTTAACCTTTTCCATTCTTGCTAATTTTTTAATGATTAGTTATTGAATTACATAAGGTTTAAATTAGCTCGAATGGAGGTTAAAAAGTGTGGTTACTATAAAATCAGAAAAAGAAATTGAATTAATGAAAGAAGCATGTAAGCTTACAGGCTTAGTATATAAAGAAATTGAAAAAGTAATTAGGCCAGGTATGTCTACCATGGAACTGGATCGATTTGCAGATAAAATAATTAGAGAAAATGGAGGAATTCCGGCTCAAAAGGGGTATCCTAGTGGAATAAAAGGAGTACCAGCATTTCCAGCAACCTTATGTATATCAATTAATGATGAAGTTATTCACGGAATACCATCTACTAAGAAAATAATTAGAGATGGGGATGTGGTAAGTATAGATTTAGTGGTGTATAAGAATGGATTTCATGGAGATGCTGCAAGAACATTTATAGTTGGTAAGGCTACAGAAGAGGCAAAAAGATTAGTGGATATAACTAAACAAGCTTTTTTTGAGGGAATAAAATATGCAGTTAAAGGAAATCGAATAGGCGATATATCTCACTCTATAGGAGAATTTGTTGAAAAAAATGGATATAGTGTTGTAAGAGAATTTCAGGGACATGGAATTGGTAGAGAAATGCATGAAGATCCAGGCATACCAAACTATGGAAAAGCTGGAAGAGGAATTAGGTTAGAACCCGGTATGACATTGGCAGTAGAGCCAATGGTTATAGCAGGAAAAAGAGATATATGTCAAGATTATGATGGCTGGACAATATTAACTCAGGATGGTAGCTTAGCTGCACATTATGAGAACACAATTTTAATTACAGAAAAAGAGCCAGAAATATTGACATTGGTTTAATTTTGTTATATACTATATAAGTGTTTTATTATAAAATAGTATAATTGACTAAAAAAGAAAAATGGAGGTTAATATGTCAAAAGAGGATGTTATAGAAGTAGAGGGAACAGTTGTAGAAACATTACCTAATACAACATTTAAAGTTGAACTAGAAAATGGACATCAAATTTTAGCTCATATTTCAGGAAAGTTAAGAATGAATTATATAAAAATTCTTCCAGGAGATAAAGTAAAAGTAGAATTATCTCCATATGATTTAAATCGCGGTAGAATTACTTGGAGAGCAAAATAAAAGTATTAACCAACAAATATATAGAAAAATTTTTTTGAGTGAAGGGGCTTAAGGTTGAAAGATAATTATAATTTTGATTGCATTAAAGTTTGATTATTTTACAACTATAATTAAGACTTAAGAAAGGAATGATATAAAAATGAAAGTAAGACCATCAGTAAAAAAAATATGCGAAAAATGTAAAGTTATAAAAAGAAAAGGTGTAATTAGAGTTATTTGCGAAAACCCTAAACACAAACAAAGACAAGGATAATTTGATTTAAGTTAATAACACAAATCAATTGATAAGCGGCTGTAACTGTTAAAATTTGATATTTTAACAGTTATATATCAGATTTGTGTTTAATATATTGTTTGAAAACATATTAAAGATTGGCAAAAAGCCAATGCATTTCACCTTTAATAGAGTCCAAACATCAAATAAATTTAGAAAAATAAACAGTGGAGGTGCTAAAAATTATGGCTCGTTTAGCAGGAGTTGATTTACCTAGAGAAAAAAGAGTTGAGATTGGTTTAACATACATATATGGTATTGGTCTAACAAGCTCACAAAAAATATTAAAAGCAGCAAACGTAAATCCTGACATAAGAGTTAAAGATTTAACTGATGACCAAGTACAAGCAATAAGAAAAGCTATGGATGGTTATAAAGTAGAAGGAGACTTGCGTAGAGAAGTTGCTTTAAATATTAAAAGACTTACAGAAATAGGATGCTATAGAGGTTTAAGACATAGAAGAGGTTTACCAGTTAGAGGACAAAGAACTAAAACTAATGCTCGTACTAGGAAGGGTCCTAGGAAGCTTGTGAGCAAAAGCAAAAAGTAAATTCAAATTATAAACTGCGTCTAACTGTGTTAGCCATCGCATAATTTTTTTTCGACATACAAAACGTATAGTCTCAAAAAAATTAGCTCGGCTGCCTTGTTATACTTGTTTCTAATTTGAATTCAACAAAACAAATTTCAAGCGTCGCATAAAATTTTTTCGATATACAAAAGTATTATCTCAAAAATTTTAGCTAGCTTTCCTAGCACTACTCGCTTTTGATTTGTTTTAAAGTTAGAAGAAATAAGCATATCAAAATTAGCTCGGCTGCCTTGTTATACTTGTTTCGAATTTGAATTTCATAAAATGAAGAAGCGCATAGAAATTTAATTTTCTTTAAAAGAAAAATAACATGCAGAATAAGAATAATTCAAGAAGGAGGAAATATAAAAAATGGCTAAGAATGTAACAAAAAAAGTAACTAGAAGAAGAGATAGAAAAAACATAGAAAAAGGAATGGCTCATATTCATTCTAGTTTTAATAATACAATAGTTACAATAAGCGATACTCAAGGTAATGTTATATCTTGGGCAAGTGCCGGAGAACTTGGATTTAAGGGTTCAAGAAAGAGTACACCATTTGCAGCAGGAGAAGCAGCTGAAACAGCAGCTAAAGCAGCAATGGAACATGGACTAAAATCAGTTGAAGTTTATGTTAAAGGACCAGGTTCTGGACGTGAAGCAGCTATTAGGTCATTACAATCAGCAGGATTAGAGATTAGTAGCATTAAAGATGTAACTCCAATACCACATAATGGTTGTAGACCACCAAAAAGAAGAAGAGTATAATAATCTAGAAGTTAGAAATTAGAGGCTAGAAGCGAATTTTATAAATTATAAGTTTATGTTTATATTTTAATAAGATTCTAATAATCTAATGTCTAACTGGAGTTTATAATATAGAAAATTATGTAATAAAAAATAAAAGCAGGTAAGCACTTGAGTAAAGGGTAATCTACTTGCTCATAAGGAAAGGGGACATACCTCGAACCAAATGAGAAGTGACCCTAGGTAAGAGGTGTGTCCTGAAATAATAAGACAAACAGGTGAACACTTAAGCAAGGGCAATTTACTTACTCATAAGGGGAGGGGACATACCTCGAACCAAATGAGAAGTGACCCTAGGTAAGAGGTGTGTCCTGAAATAATAAGAAAAACAGGTGAGCACTTAAGCAAGGATGAATCACTTATTCATAAGGGGAGGGGACATACCTCGAACCGAATAAGAAATGACCCTAGGTAAGAGGTGTGTCCCCTGACAATAATTAAGGAAGGTGAAAATTTAAAATGGCAAGATATAAAGATGAACAATGCCGTATTTGTCGTAGAGAAGGACAAAAATTGTTTTTAAAAGGTTCAAGATGCTATACAGACAAATGTAGTATATCAAGAAGAAACTATGCACCAGGACAAAATGGTCAAAAGAAGAAAAAACTTTCTGAATATGGTACACAATTAAGAGAAAAACAAAAAACTAAAGCTTACTATGGTGTAAGTGAAAAACAATTTAGGAAATACTTTGAAATGGCTTCAAATACAAAGGGCATTACAGGTGAAGTATTACTTCAATTATTAGAAAGTAGATTAGATAATGTTGTATATAGACTTGGATTCGGAAGTTCAAGAGCACAAGCAAGAATGCTTGTAACACATGGTGCTTTTGAAGTAAATGGACATAAAGTTGATATACCATCATATTTAGTAAAAGCAGGAGATATAATTTCTGTAAGAGAAATTAGAAAAGATAACAAAGCTATACAAGCAAATGTAGAAGAAAATGCAGCAAGACCAGTTCCAGCATGGCTAGAAAAAAGTGCTGAAAAATTAAGTGGTAAAGTTGTAAGATTAGCATCTAGGGAAGAGGTTGATTTACCAGTAGAAGAACACCTAATAGTAGAACTTTACTCTAAATAATAGCTAGAAGTTAGATTATTAGAAAATTAGAAATTAGATTATTAGAAAATAGGAGAAAAGAGGAATATCTAACCTCTAACTTCTAAACTCTAACATCTAGTTAAGGAGGTAAAAATGATAGAATTTGAAAGACCAAATATTAAATGCTTAGAAATCGACAATGATAGTAATTATGCAAAGTTTGTATGTGAACCATTGGAAAGAGGATATGGAATAACAATTGGAAATTCACTAAGAAGGATATTACTATCTTCACTTCCTGGAAGTGCTATTACGAGCGTAAAAATAGATGGGGTTCTACATGAATTTTCTACAATACCAAACGTAGTAGAGGATGTTCCAGAGATAGTTATTAACCTAAAAAGTGTAAGACTAAAGCTAGATCAAAATGAGGAAAAAACACTAAGAATTGATGTTAAAGGACCAGGAGAAGTAAAAGCTGGGGATATAATTACAGATGGAACAGTAGAAATATTAAATCCAGATTTACATATAGCAACAGTTTCAGAAGGTGGAATACTAAAGATGGAACTTACAGCTGATATGGGTAGAGGATATAATAATGCTGAAAAGAATAAAAAACCAGATCAAGCAATAGGAGTACTTCCAATAGATTCAATTTATACTCCAGTAAAGAAAGTAAATTATTCTGTTGAAAATACTAGAGTTGGACAAAGAGTTGACTATGATAAATTAACAATAGAGGTATGGACAGATGGTAGCTTAAAACCATATGAAGCTTTAAGTCTAGCAGCAAAAGTTATGACTGGACATTTAGAATTATTTATAGACTTATCAGAAACAGCAAAAAATACTCAAGTAATGATTGAAAAAGAAGAAAACAAAAAGGAAAGAGTATTGGAAATGTCAATTGAAGATTTAGAGCTATCTGTAAGATCATTCAATTGTTTAAAAAGAGCTGGAATATCTACAGTTGAAGATCTAACAAATAAATCAGAATCAGATATGATGAAAGTTAGAAATCTAGGAAAGAAATCATTAGATGAAGTTACAAATAAACTACATGCATTAGGACTAGATTTTAGAAAAGATGAAGAATAATTGTTGGAAATCATTTTATATTATATAGAATAAAAAATGAATTAATAAAAAAATAAAACAATTATTTTAAAACCAGACAATAGCAAAATAAATAATTAGAATTAATTCTTAAGTAAGAGGAGGGAAAACAAAGTGGCAACTAATAGAAAATTAGGTAAAACAACCGATATTAGATTAGCAATGCTTAAAGTCCAAGTTACTGATTTAATATTACATGGTAAAATAGAAACAACTGAAGCTAGAGCAAAAGAAGTAAAAGCTATAGCTGATAGCTTAATCTCTTTAGCTGTGAAAGAAAAAGATAATTTTGAAACTGTTGAAGTAAAAGTATCTAAAGCAAAACTTGATGCTAAGGGAAATAAAGAAACAGAACTTGTAAAAAGTAAAAATGGTAAAGAATATCTAAAAGTAGTTAGAGAAGAAACTACTGAAAAAAGACAAAAAGATATGCCATCAAGATTAAATGCAAGAAGAAAAATGATGAAGACTTTAAATAAAGTAAAAGACGAAAATGGAAATAATATAGACTTACCTGCTAAACTATTTAACGAAATAGCTCCTAAATATGAAGGAAGAGTTGGAGGATATACTAGAATCCTAAAACTTGGAAACCGAAGAGGAGACGCAGCAGAAATGGTTATATTACAATTAGTATAAGATGAATGAAGAAATGCTACCTGAAGAAGGTAGTATTTTTTTCAATTGGG
>CALXVO010000064.1 GCA_944392065.1 uncultured Clostridia bacterium
CTGGTAGACCTGCAATATTTACAGATACCGTACAAATATCTGCTAAATACATTTCTAATGGATTATTGGATCTTGTACCAATTTCAAATGCTACAGTTGGTGATGTTGGAGTAAGAAGCACATCATATTTTGCAAAAGCTTTATCAAATTCTTTCTTTACTAAAGTACGAACTTGTTGTGCTTTTTTATAATAAGCATCATAATATCCGGAAGAAAGTACATAAGTTCCAAGAATAATTCTTCTTTTTACTTCTGGTCCAAAGCCTTCACTTCTTGAATTTCTGTACAATTCTTTTAAATTCGTAAAGTTTTCTGTTCTATGTCCATAACGAATTCCATCAAATCTTCCTAAGTTTGAGCTTGCTTCTGCACAAGCTATAATGTAATACGTTGCTAATGCATATTCAGCTATATCTAATGAAAACTCTTCTACTTCTGCTCCCATTTTTTTATAGGTTTCAATGGCTTCTTCTAATTTTGTTTTTACTTCTGGATTGATTCCTTCTCCAAAATATTCTTTTGGAATACCTATTTTTAAGCCTTTTATCTCTCCTGTTAAGGCTTTTGTATAATCTTTTTTAGGTACATCGTAAGAAGTAGTATCTTTTTCATCATGTCCTGCAATAATATTTAAAAGTATTGCTGCATCTGTTACATCTTTTGTAATAGGTCCAATTTGGTCTAAGGATGAGGCAAAAGCTACTAATCCATATCTAGAAACTAGTCCATAGGTTGGTTTTAACCCAACTACACCACAGAAAGATGCTGGTTGACGAATAGAACCACCCGTATCGCTTCCTAAGGCCCATGGTACAAGTTCTGCTGCCACTGCTGCTGCACTTCCTCCCGAAGAACCACCTGGTACTGTATTTAAATTCCATGGATTACATGTTTTCTTAAAATATGAATATTCTGTTGATGCTCCCATTGCGAATTCGTCCATGTTTAATTTTCCTAAGTCAATTAAATCTTCTTCTAATAACTTTTCTGTAACCGTTGCATTGTATGGAGATACAAAATCTTCAAGCATCTTGGAGCTACAAGTTGTTCTAATCCCTTTTGTACAAATATTATCTTTTATTCCTACTGGAATTCCAGCTAAACTTGATTTAACTTCTCCATTTTTTCTTTTTTCATCTATTTCTTTTGCTTTTTCTAAAGCTTCCTCACATAAAGTGGTAACAAAAGCTTTTACATCTTTTTCTTTTTCATTTATTCTATCTACATAAGCTTTTGTTATTTCTTCTGAAGTTAGTTCGTCTTTCTCTAACTTGTCCATAAGCTCATGTACGGTTAAACTTGTAATATCCACTACCTATTTCCTCCTATCTCTTTCTCGTCTTGCTATAGCTTCTCTAATTAATTACTTTTGGTATTTTAAACATATTTCGTTCTTGCTCTTTTGCATTTTGAAGAAGTGCTTCATTATCTTCAAATACCTTTACTTCATCTTTTCGAAACACATTAAATTTATCATTTTCTCCTATTGTTTCTGCTAACCCTTCTGTATTTGCATGATTAACAACATTTGCAAAATTTAAAATATCTTGAAGGTTCCCTAAATAATTATCAATTTCATCTTCCTTAATGTTCAAATCTGCAAGTCTTGCTATGTGCAATAATTCGTCTTTACTTACTTCTGCCATTTTCTATCACTTTCCTTCCTTAAAGTTTTACTAAAAAAAATTTTCATTTTGGCTCATCCGAAATTATACTTATTCTCCAAATTTAGCTTCCTTGAAATTAATATTTACTATTATATCCACTTTTAGCAAAAATTACAAGCACTAATTAGTTCCACTATTTTTTACTTTTTGTCGGAACAATGCCTATTTTAATTTTATGTTTGAGTGCTTAAGGTGGGGACCGACAAGTTTACATTTAAGAGATGTGAGATATGTGATGTGAGATATGAAATAGCACAGCAAAATACTTCACACATCTCATTTCCCATCCCTCATTTCTCATAATACAGTTTGTACGCAGCCAAAGGGCCAAAACATAAAATTAAAATAGGTATTGCTCCGACATTTTTAGATCAAACTGTGAATTGTAACAATAAGATAAATAAAAATCCCAATTACCATTTTAATAGTTCTTTTAGTTCTGCTTTTACTTCATCTAAATTTTTGCTATTATCAATATTTACCACATGAATATTTGCATACTTTTCTTTTATTTCATCTGCTAGTTTTAAATATACTTCTTGTTGGTTCATACTACTATCTTTATTAAAATCTGTATATTTTACTTTGGTTTTTCCTTCTCTGTTTAATCTTTTTGTAAATTCTTCTGAATTACTTAGATAAAGTGTAATATAATAAATATCAAAATCCATTTTTGCTAATTTTTCTAATAATTTTTCAAATATGTCTGTAAAAGAATATTCTTTAAATCCTAATCTACAGAATACTTCTTCTGTAAAAAATGTTCTATCAAAAAGTAAATTGATACTTTTATTTTGTAATTTCTCCACATACTCTAATAAATCCTCATACATTATTTTTGCTTTTTCTCTTCCTTCTGGTGAGGTATCTGCTGTTCCACTTAATCTATATAAATTTGTGTATGGTATTGCATGTCTTATATAATCTGTTATTGTTGTTTTTCCAACTCCTTGTGGTCCTTCTACTACTATTATTTTTGAATTTGCCATTTTTAATCACATTCCTTTCTTAGTACACAGATAAATATTAAAAAATATATCTTTTAATAAATTTTCTAACTGTATGCCAATACTTTTCTGGGTCAATCCACTGTGCTTCTGCATGTCCAGCATTTTTTATTACTAATTTTTCCTTTTTACAAGTTGCTGCTTGATATAGTTTATCTAACATGTAAAATGGTACAAAATTATCCTTGTCCCCATGAATAAAAAGTATTGGTATTTTGGATTTTTTTATTTGTTTTATACTAGATGCTTTTTTTAGAGAATATCCTGCTCTTAAAATAGCAACAAGATTAGCATTATATAACGCTGGGAAAGCTGGCATTTTAAATAAGTATTTTAATTCATGTGTAAATTCCTCCCATGCGGAAGTATAGCCACAGTCTTCTATTACCATTCTTACATTACTTGGCAAATTTTCTCCACTTGCCATCATTACGGTTGCAGCCCCCATGGATATTCCATATAATATTATTTTTATCTCTCCATAAGTAGCTATAAGATAATCAATCCATAATTGGATATCATCTTTATCTAGCCATCCCATACCAATATATTTTCCTTCACTTTTTCCATGGGCACGTAAGTCTGGCATAAGTACATTGTATCCATAATTCAAAAATTGTTTTGCTGAATTTACCATAAAATTTGCAGAATTCGTATATCCATGTACAGCAATTATCCAAATTTTAGATTCCTTTTTATTCTTTACTTCATAGCTATGCAGATTTATCTTTTTGTTTTGAATATACACATCTTTTGCATTTTCATGAAGCCATTTCGCATTTTCTATTTTTCTTACTTCTTTTTCTTCGTCAAATTCATTGTGAAATATTATTGACTTTGATGATTTTGGGTTTAATGCTAAATTAAATAAGAAGTTACCTGTAATAAAGCCTGTAATAAGAATAAAACATACTAAAATAATTAATAAAACTATCATTTTTTCTTTCCATTTACTCTATATTTTGCAACTAGTTCAAAGAAATTCTAGCTTGTATACTATTTTTTCTTTTTCCTAACTGCAATTTTCTTTGAAAATTATATACTAAAATCCACATCTTTTCAATAAAAATGTGGATTTGTTTTCGTTTTTTATTTATTTTCTTCTTTGTTTTCTATAATTATATCTGCTGGTTTATCTGATTGTTCCATTTTCTTTCTTTTATTATTTTTTACAATTGCATAAATAATTACAATCACTATAATAACGATAAGTATAATTGATAATACCATTGGTATGTTAGTTCCCTCTTCTGAATTTTGAGAAATTGGGGACAGACCCCAATTTCTCATTTTAGTATTCTGTAAATTTTGTTTTTGTCTACTTGTAAATAATTTGCTAATTGATTATTCGATATTTTAATTCTATCTTTTATTTCTAATACTATTTTTTCTAAATATTTTGGATTTTGTACTATTTTAAATATATTCTTACCATATTCTTCTTCAATTTCATTTATAAGTTCGTTCATATTTTCTTGTAGTATATCATCATATTCCGCAAAATAATATGGCTTCTTCGTATGAATAAGTAAATAATTATCTATATCTATTTTTTTTCTTCCAAACACTAATTCTATTATGTCCTCATTAACAAACCCTGTTTTATTTATATAATCTAAATAGCTACTAAATTTGTATTCTTCGTTTTTTTCTACAATATTAGCTTTTACTGGGTTATTGTGTATGTAGGCAATACAATTAAGTAAGTACTTTTCATATGTAATAGGTTCACTTAAAAATCTATCTCTAAATACATGCCCTACCCTATTCTCCATATAATTATAGTAACGTCCATAATCTTCATTTATTTTTTTCATAAATTCCGATAACACTCTAGTATAATCCGTATGTAATAGTAAATGAGTATGATTACTCATAATTACGTATGCAATAATATTTATTTGATATTGTTTTTTTGCTTCTTTTATGAATTGTAAATATTTTCCTTTGTATCTATTATTATTAAAAATATACTCTTTATTTACACCTTGCACAATAACATGAAAAAAAGATGTATTCATATTTTCACGCGCTATACGAGACATAAAATCACAACCCTTCTAAATTAGATTTTACCCCCGATAATGTAAAAAATATATTTACACCTTTTTTATGATGAGAAATTAGGGTCTGTCCCCAATTTCTCAAAGATACTGAAATATCAAAAAATAAATCGATTTTTCCTATACAATAAATAAAGTAACCCCACTACAGTGGGGTTGCGAGTTAATACAATGTTTTTTACAGAAAATCAAGATAACCTGCTATATCTGCAATGAATTCTCCATTAGCAGGCTTTTTATCTCCGAACACCGCTTTCTTAAAATCTTTTTCTCCCCTATTCCAAGCCATATCTTTTGCGTTCCGTATCGATCTTTCGACCGATGACGGAGTATCCCCAAATTTCTTTGCAATCTTTTCATACAAGTTCATTTTTTTCTTTAAAGCAGAGGGATCTCGCCTGATTAAATCGAGTGCATATAAAAGGTATTGATACCCATTTATATGCTTTGGTATTCCAATCCTCTGTAAAGTATCCCTTATTTTCCTTCGTTGCTCCACCTCTGCATCTTGCTGTGGTGGTTTAGGCTTTTGATTTGAATCTTCGCCTTCTGATGTTTCCATTGATTCAATCCACTTCTCCAGTGCCCGCAAAATTTCACGAAGCTCCTCTAATTTTTTCCATTCCATTGTATTTTCCTCCTAAATTTATTTTTGCATATCTGCATAAATAAATTATAATACCACGTGCGTTTTATGTCAAGTTTTTATGAGGTTTGTTATCTCTTTCATTGTTATTCTAATTTCCATAATAGCTATCGATTAAGATTTGTTTTAATTCACTCACTAATGGCACTCTTGGATTTGCTGTTGTGCATTGGTCTTCAAAGGCTCTATCTGCAAGCATGTCCACTTTTGCCATAAATTCTCCTTCGTCTATGCCCGCTTCTTTGAAGCTTCTCTCTATTCCTAAATCGGCATTTAGTTTCTTTATTTCTTCAATAAGCGAGTTTACTCCTTCTTCATTTGTATATGCAGGGAAGTACATTCTCCTTGATAAGTCAGCATATTTTTGGTCTGCTATAAAATATTCATATTTTGGGAATGATACAAACTTCGTTGGTTTGCTACTATTGTATCTTATAACATATGGAAGAAGTATTGCATTTATTCTACCATGTGCCATGTGGAATTCTGCGCCTATCTTATGTGCTAAAGAATGGTTGATTCCTAAAAATGCGTTTGTAAATGCCATACCAGCTATGGTACTTGCGTTATGCATATGCTCTCTTGCTTCTCTGTTATCTCCATTATTATAGGCTTCTCTTAAGTTCTTAAATACTAATTCTACTGCTTTTTCTGCTAATCCATCCGTGTAGTCGGATGCCATGTTTGAAACATATGCTTCTATGGCATGTGTTAACACGTCCATACCTGTGTCTGCTGTAATTTTCTTTGGTAAGCTCATTACTAAGTCTGGGTCTACTATTGCTACATCTGGTGTTAATTCATAATCTGCAAGTGGATATTTTTTGTTAAGTTTTTTATCCGTTAAAACGGCAAATGATGTAACTTCGGAACCTGTTCCCGATGTAGTAGGTATTGCTACAAATTTTGCTTTTTCTCCAAGTTTAGGAAATTTATACGTACGTTTTCTTATATCCATGAATTTTAATTTTAATCCTTCCACATCAGCATCTGGATGCTCATAGAATAGCCACATTCCTTTTGCTGCGTCTATTGGGCTGCCACCACCTACCGCAATAATAACATCTGGCTTAAATTCATTCATCATTTGAACTCCTCTATTTATTGTTTCAAATGATGGGTCTGATTCTACATCTGAGAATATTTCTGAATGTACATATTCATGTCTTTTTCTTAAATGATATAATATTTTATCTATATATCCTAATTCTACCATTGATTGGTCTGTTACGATAAATGCTCTTGTTATTTCTGGCATTTTTTCTAAGTAAGCGATTGAACCTGCTTCAAAATATATTTTTTCTGGAACTTTAAACCATTGCATATTAACCCTCC